>NZ_JACJPW010000104.1 GCF_014696265.1 Aerosakkonema funiforme FACHB-1375
ATCTTTCACCCGTAGGTTCATCCGGTATTAGCAGCGGTTTCCCTCTGTTATCCCCGACCTGAAGCTAGATTCTCACGCGTTACTCACCCGTCCGCCACTAGGGTATTGCTACCCCCGTTCGACTTGCATGTGTTAAGCATACCGCCAGCGTTCATCCTGAGCCAGGATCAAACTCTCCGTTTTGTAGTCATTTTTATTGACTTAAGAGTTTGTAGCTCTCAAAACTTTTAAATTATGCAATTAAAAGTTTTGGAATCCTATTATCGTTTTTTGTTTAGCTTTAAAAAGCTAAACAGTTCTTTTCTAAGAACTTTTGACGAGGATTGGATAGTTTAATTTGGCTTCCAAACTATTTATTTTTCTAGGTTCTGCTCGGCGTTTGATTTGTCTTTTCGACTTCTCTCTCGCCACTTCTCTAATATAACAGGTTTTTCGCGAATGTCTAGTGGTGAAATCAATTTTTTTTTGCTTTTTTTTTGGTTTCAGAGCACTTTTGAAAATCGCTTACACTACACCTGTAATTTTAGAGTTTATCGTTTAAAAGCAAAGGCTTTTCGCTGCCAAACGGTTTAGTTTTGTTTAGTTCGGGTTTTTGAAAGCTAGAGCTTGTCGCTCTTGACATCAAAAGCATTTGCCTTTCCCAGAGGAGGTTATGACTACACTTTTATTCCAGCCAAAATTACCTCTAGGCTAAGCATAAATACACTATCCCTACGTAAAATCAACCAACAGTTACAAAGCTACTGCAAAGCTTGCTTTTAAACTATTTTTATGTCTAGGTTCGGTGCGTTTTAAAACACAAAGTAATAGCTCTGTTTTTTTCGACGCTTTACCAAGATAGCAGATTTATTCCAGTTGTGTGTGAGAAAATCAAAAATTTTTTTGGGCTGAAGTCCGATTCCAGGCGCTGCTACCTTATGAAGGCTCTCAAAGCCAAACATTGAAGGCGTTACAAGCAAAAAATACTGCTCGGTTCGCTGTTACTTTTTGTTAAGTTCGGTATTTAAGAGTTAAAACTGCCGATCGCACGGTGGCGCTCTACACTTGCCGCCTTCTATATATTATAGGCAATTTGGGACAAACCTTTTGGCTCTAAGACGCCCCGATCGAGCTGACGCCGTGACGAGGGATAACCTCACTCGGTAAGGTCAAGGTAAAAGCAGTCTGACCGGATGGCGTTGGATCGAGCGTCAGTTCACCTTTGTGTGCGCGTGCGATTTCCCGCGCTAAACTCAGTCCCAGTCCTGTTCCCTCTACTTTGCGCGTTCGGGCGGGGTCGCCACGATGGAACCGATCGAATACGCGATCGCGATCGGACTCAGGAATATCCTTAGAACTGTTGGTAATGGTCACCAACACAACATTTGCCTGACGGTAGGCGTTAATCTCGATCCAACCATCTGGAAGATTGTACTTAATAGCATTACCGATGAGATTTTGCAATACTTGAACCAGTAAGTCGCGATCGCCTTGCACCTTCAATCCGGGTAGAATTTCCGTTTGTACCTCCAGATGTGGTGCCAGCAGTTCGATATCCTCCAGCATCTCGTTTAATAAATCGGACAAATCTACTTCCACCCGATGCAGACTCATCTGTCCGGCATCTGCCAAAGACAGCAGCAGCAGTTTCCGCACAATTCCGCTGAGACGGCGCACCTCATCTAACAAGCTGCTTAAACTTTGCTGCACATCCGATTCAGCTTCAACTTGTTGCAGAGTTCGTTCCAGTTCACCTTGCAAAATAGCTAGAGGTGTCTTAAGTTCGTGGGCGGCATCCGCACTGAAGCGAGAAGCTTGCTTAAAACTGCGTTCCAGGCGTTCCAACATTTGGTTAAACACCTGAATCAACTCTAGAAATTCTACATCCGTTGCACCGATCGGAACTCTTCGATCGAGTCCTTTGACCGTAACTTGTGCAATGGCAGCAGTTAACTGTTGGATGGAACATAAGGTACTGCCAGACAGACCCCACGCACCACCAAGAACCAGGAGCAGTAAGATAGGTATCGAAATCAAGAAGACATTGCGGATCGTCGCCATTTCTCGATCGATACCATTTAAACTAACAGCGATCGCAACACTGTGGCGGGGAAAAGCGATCGCACCTACACGCCAAATACCGTTTTTTGTGTGCTGAGTTGTAAATTGGGATAACTTCGGCGGCTGAATGCGACGAGATATTGGGCTTTTTTTATTGAAGGTCGGAACTGGTGGAAGTAACTGGTACGGACGGAATGGCAACAAGGATTTCAGATTGAGATCCCCAGACCACTCACTTGACTGATACAGGATTTCTCCGTTGTTACTTTCAGCTTTTATCGTAATAGGCGTTTGTGAGTTACTGCCAAACGCAAAATGTAAAGAAGTTTCGTAAGCTTGCCAATTAGTTTGCACTCGCGGACGTACAGCCATCAACAGTTGGGTTTCCAGTTCCGCGTCTAGGCGGCTTACCTTGGCATCGTAAATTAACCACCAGGAAATTCCGGCAAATCCCACGAGGGTGCTACCAGCTAGGGTAGCCGATAGTAAGGCGATTCGGAGCCGAAAAGAACGGAGTCCCACAATCAAGATTCTAATTTGCGAAAACGATACCCAACTCCCCGCACGCTTTCGATCCAACTCGATCCTTCAACGGGGTCTATCTTTTTGCGTATCCTTTGAATGCAGACATCAACCACATTAGTATTGGGATTGAAATCGTACCCCCAAACGTGTTCCAAGATTTGCGTGCGAGTAAAAACTCGTCCGGGAGAGCGCATGAGGTATTCCAGCAGGTTAAACTCGCGAGTAGTTAATTCTACGGTAATATCGTTGCAGGTGACTTCCCGTGCGATGCGATCGAGTTTAATTGGCCCAAGACAAAGCAAATTTTGCCGATCGCCAGAAGTTCGACGCACCACGGCATGAATGCGAGCAACCAACTCCTCCACAAAAAACGGTTTCGCTAAATAGTCATCCGCACCGAGATTCAGACCGACAATTCGGTCATCCAGTTCATTGCGAGCTGTAAGCAAAATGACTGGGACGTTGTTACCTGCCAAACGCAGACTTTTGAGGATAGTCAGTCCATCCTTCCCAGGCACCATGATATCAAGCACGATCGCATCGTATTGATTTTCCGTAGCGCGAACATAGCCTTCGTTGCCGTTATCGCAATAATCAACCACGAAACCCTGCTCTTTCAAACCTGTGCGGACAAAGTTAGCTATTTTTACCTCATCTTCAACGAACAGGACGTGCATAAACCTTTATTCTACTTCCGATCTCTACCTAGAAAAATTACAAAACTGTAATCCAGAAAATCAGTTTGTTGTCATTTTGGCAGATTTAAATAAAAAACATAGACATCTACCCATTCTCAAGACAAGGAGATCGTCATGCGGATTAATCGAGGACTGTTAGTTTTATCTGCGGTTACACTTTTAATGGGGGCTTCCGGTTTTATGGCTCCCAACAAAGTAGCAGCCAATCAGTCCGACCTGGTAGCACAAGATTCATCGCAACCCAACAGTAAACCGGAAGGTGCGAGGCGACGTGGAGGCAGAGGTTTTGCAGCTATCTCCGGGCTGACTGATGCTCAAAAAGACCAACTCAGACAAATTCATGAGTCTACTCGCCAGCAGATGGATGCCATCTTGACAGCAGAACAACGAGAACAAATGCGTACTGCCAGAGAACAACGTCAGCGTCCCAGTATAAATTTAACTGAAGATCAAAAAACGAGAATGAGAACAATTCGGGAGGACGCCAAGAAAAGAATGGAAGCTGTTTTGACCCCCGAACAGCGGCAACAACTCGAACAAATGCGTCAGCAAAGACCTCAACGTCCTCAACAACCTCAGTCTTAGTGACGCTAAGAGCTTATCCGAAAAATCGACATCTGCGTTCATCTGTGTTTATCTGTAAATATCTGTGGCTAAATCTCCTCAAAGATACTTTTCGGATCGCTCAAATTAAAGTAGCTTGGGTTGAGTTGGTTAAAATTTAACCACAGATGAAAAAAGATAAACACAGATGAACACAGATTTCTTACTCGAACCCAATCTACTATTCTTTTTAATCTAACGGTGTTGGGAAAACAGAGGCAAATCCAAATCGATATCCTAGAGAAACCATCCACAGCAATTGGGTAAGGCAAGGGAGGATGAAACTCGATTCACCGCCAGAGGTTACTTTAAAGCCTTCTCCGCAAGGCCCTGTTAAAAAGAGTTCGATCGTTAAATGGCTCGTTGGATTAATCGTTCTTGGGGCATTGGCAGGCGGAGGATACCTCGTTTACGTTCAACTGACAAATGCACCGCGCCAAGAAGCGAGACGTCGGATGCAGACGGTTTCTGTGGAACGAGTCAATTTACCGATTTCGATCTCCGCTAATGGAACTGTGCAACCAGAACGAGCAGTGAACATGAGTCCTAAGAACTCTGGCGTGTTGAAGCAGTTGCTGGTGAAGGAAGGCGATCGCGTGGAGGCAGGACAAATCTTAGCATACATGGATGATTCCAACCTGCAAGGGCAAATGACTCAAGCTAAAGCGCAACTAACATCGGCGCAAGCAAATCTGGATCGGCTTTTGGCAGGCAATCGTCCTCAAGAAATCGCGCAAGCAGAAGCGCAGTTAACATCGACGCAAGCAAATCTCGATCGGCTTTTGGCAGGCAATCGTCCTCAAGAAATCGGTCAAGCAGAAGCGCAGTTAACATCGGCGCAAGCAAATCTCGATCGGCTTTTGGCAGGCAATCGCCCCCAAGAAATCGGCCAAGCAGAAGCGCAGTTAACATCGGCGCAAGCAAATCTCGATCGACTTTTGGCAGGCAATCGCCCTCAAGAAATTGGCCAAGCAGAAGCGCAGTTAGCATCGGCACAAGCAAATCTCGATCGGCTTTTGGCAGGGAATCGCCCTCAAGAAATTGCCCAAGCAGAAGCGCAACTAACATCGGCACAAGCTAACTTACGACAGGCAGAACTTACTTTTAATCAAAACAAACAATTATATACAGCGGGTGCGATCGCTCTACGTGAGGTGGAAGCTTCCCGTAGTTCCTACGACACCGCCAAAGCCCAAGTCAAACAAGCACAGGAAGGTCTTAATCTGGTAAAATCGGGCACTCGTCCGGAAGAGATTGCCCAGGCACGCGCCGAGGTTAAACAAGCACAGGAAGCTCTTAATCTAGCGAGATCGGGTAGCCGTCCGGAAGAAATTGCCCAAGCACGCGCCGAGGTCAAACAAGCGCAAGAAGCACTCGCTTTGGTAAAAGCGGGCACTCGTCCGGAAGAAATTACCCAAGCACGCGCCGAGGTGAAAAAAGCACAAGAAGCACTAGATTTAGTAAAATCGGGCACTCGTACCGAAGAAATTACGCAAGCACGCGCCCAAGTCAAACAAGCACAAGAAGCCCTCAACCTGCAACGTGCTGGTACACGTCCGGAAGAAATTACGCAAGCACGCGCCCAAGTGATGAGCGCTGAAGGCGCTATGCAGACCATTCGCGCACAGGTTAACGATACCGTGATTCGCGCTCCCTTCAGCGGCGTTGTAACTCGCAAATTTGCCGATCCGGGTTCGTTTGTCACCCCAACTACTTCCAGCAGTTCGGTTTCTTCAGCTACCTCATCATCTATCTTGGCCTTAGCATCTCAAAATCAGATCGTTGCTAAGGTTGCAGAAACCAGCATCCCGCAAATTAAAGTCGGGCAAAACGTCACAATTGAAATTGATGCCTATCCAGGTAAGACATTTAAGGGCAAAGTTACCCAAGTTGCCACCCAGTCTACCGTGGAGCAAAACGTGACCAACTTTGAGGTGAAAACCTCGATCGATGACCCGGAAAACTTGCTGCGTGCGGGGATGAACGCCAACGTGGTGTTTGAGGTTGGCACGTTGAACAACGCTTTAGTGGTTCCCACTGTGGCGATTGTGCGCCAAGAGCAAGGAACTGGTGTGTATGTGTTAAACCCAGAAAGAGGCAGACCGCGATTTAAGCCGATCGCAACTGGACAAACAGTGGAGAATAAGACGGTGGTTGTGTCTGGACTGGAAGAAGGAGAACAAGTTTTAATTAGCTTTCCCCAAGGAAGACCCCAAACTAGGACACCTTCATTAATGCCGGGAATGGGGCCGCCAGGAGGAGGTAGAGGAGGTAGAGGGGGCTTTTAATATGAAGACAGAGGGTAGAAGGCAGCAATTTGAGAGGAAAGCCGGAAATTTGGGTCGAATTCATCCGACCGAAATTTCTCTGTTTGAGGTGCTGACAATGGCAGTGGAGGCGTTGTGGAGCAATCGCCTCCGGACGAGTTTGACGATGCTGGGCGTAATTATCGGTATTGCCTCGGTCATCATGGTGACATCGGTCGGACAGGGAGTCCAGAAGGCGACGGAGCAACAGATCCAAGCTTTGGGAACAAATGTGATGTTGGTGTTGGCGGGAGCGGCGCGGTATGGGGGTATCAGTCAGGGTGCGGGTTCGGCAGGTACGCTGACTTGGGAGGATGCCCAAGCGATCGCCAAACAAGTACCGGCAGCTACTGGTGTAACTGCTTACTTGCAGAGATCGGGACAGGTGGTGTATGGCGATCGCAACGTTTCCACTTTCATTCTGGGAGTTGATTTGAGCTATCCCGATGTCAAAGAAATTCATCCCCAGGAAGGGCAATTTTTCAGTCAAGACGACCTTGACAAAGCGGAACCTGTTGTGGTCTTAGGTAGCAAGGTGCGGAACGATTTGTTTCCCAGTGGACAACCTGCCGTCGGTTCCACCGTGCGGGTTCAGAGCGGACGCTACACTGTGATTGGGGTAATGGAGTCGAAAGGCTCGGTTGGCGGACAGGATCAGGACGATCGAGTTTATATTCCCCTCACTAATATGTCCCGTCGAATTGTGGGCAACAATGCCATTAATGGCACTGCTATTAACGGTTTGTGGCTGAAAGCGAAAGATCAAATCGACCTGGAAGCTGCCCAGTTTCAAGTTACAAACTTGTTACGAATTCGGCACAATATTTATCCGCCAGAACCGGATGATTTTCGCATCAGCAATCAGATAGATATTATCAATGCTTTTAGCAGCGTGGTGGGATTATTCACTGTTTTGATCGGTGCGATCGCAGGTATTTCTTTAATCGTCGGCGGGATTGGGATTGCTAACATTATGTTAGTTTCTGTGGTGGAACGCACTCGCGAAATTGGTATTCGCAAAGCTGTGGGAGCTACTAACAGGGCTATTTTGAGTCAATTTCTGGCTGAGGCAGTACTGGTTTCTCTGGCGGGAGGAGCTTTGGGTATTATTATCGGCATTAGTCTTACTTTTGCAATTGCTAATGTATTTAAATTTCCCTTTGTGCTTTCTGTCTGGTCAGCTGTCGCCGGACTCGTCCTCGCTATTACTGTAGGACTGATAGCTGGAGTTATACCCGCTCGAAATGCGGCAAGGCTCGATCCAATTGCGGCACTGAGAAGCGATTAAAGCAATCATATAAGAACTATGCCAAACCTACACATTGAAACAACGCGCCTGACCTGGCGACCTGTTGAGCTAACAGATCGAGATCGATTGCATAATTTGTGGATCGATCGACATATCCGGAGATACCTGTTTGACGATCGCATCGTCTCGCGAGATTGGACAGAAAACGAAATTATCAAGAGCGGAGAATCTTTTGCCAAATATAACTTCGGTCTGTGGTTAGTTTTTGCCAAACAAAGCGATAATTTTATTGGATTTTGCGGTTATCGCGTCCCGGATGAATCATCAGAACCAGAACTTTTGTACGGAATTAAATCGAACTATTGGTGTCAGGGGTTGGGAACGGAAGTAGCGCTTGCAGCAAGCAAGTATGCGTTCGCAAACCTTGGTTTTCAGCGCGTTATTGCTAGCGTAGATAAACCCAACTTAGCATCCGTTAAAGTCTTACAAAAGATCGGTATGAAGTCCGATCGGTCTGTTTGCGTTAATGGTACAGAGATTCTTTACTTTGTATTGAAACAGCAAGATTTAGAAACTTTTTAATTTTTGTTTTGTTTATGGCAACGATGATTTGGATGGAAGCTATCAGAAAAACCTACCGTTTGGGAGAGGTCGAGGTGCCTATTCTCAAAGGAATCGATCTCGCTATTGAAGAAGGCGAGTATGTCGCTATTATGGGCGCATCCGGTTCTGGCAAATCTACTTTGATGAATATTTTGGGGTGCCTCGATCGTCCTACTGATGGATATTATTTTCTAGAAGGCAGAAACCTGACAACGCTCAATAATGATGAGTTGGCTTATATACGCAATCAGCGGATTGGTTTTGTGTTTCAGCAGTTCAACCTCCTCCCCCGCGCCACAGCTTTAGAAAATGTGATGTTGCCGATGATTTATGCAGGCATTTCCAAATTTCAACGTCGTCGGCGTGCGGAGGAAGCGCTGAGTCGAGTTGGTTTAGGCCAAAGGTTTTTCAACCGTCCCAGTCAGCTATCTGGGGGACAACAACAAAGGGTAGCGATCGCCCGCGCTCTTGTCAACCGTCCTGCCCTTGTTCTAGCGGACGAACCTACAGGTGCTTTAGATACTCAAACCTCTTACGAAGTAATGGAGTTACTGACAGATTTGAACAATCAAGGCATCACCATAGTTATTGTTACCCACGAACCGGACATTGCTGCCCAAACTCACCGCACGATTCATGTCAAAGATGGCTTGGTGGTTTAATTTGTTAAATCTGGCTTTGAAGCATTACTTAATAAATCACAATAAAAAGCTTACAAACCTAACCATAATTTAATATACAGAAAATATCTGAATATTTACAGTCTCTCTTCACTAACCTACATTCGGTTCAAGTCATTGGTAAATATGGATAAATAGTTATCGTTACACAACGGATAAGCATTAACACTTAGTAAAGTAATTACTAATAATTGTTATAACTTTTGTTAAAGATTGGATACTCACTCGATCGCTAGGCAAAAGAGGGGTAAACGGTGAAAATCCTTACTGTATAAGCTTTTCCCTTTTCACCTTTTTGGCTTTGCTCTCCGAATCGTAAAAAATCCAGTAGAAAGTTATCTCATCTGTTTATGCTGAATCTGATTACAATATAATTAATTTAGACTGACTATTCGATCGGTCATATCAGTAGAGGTTACTCTATGCCACAAGTTAACTATACTATTCCTACCATCAGGACTCTGCAAGAATTGGATCGTGCTGTTGAGCGCTACAAAACCAGTAATCTAAGCGGTGGTGAACTTCTTTCTCTATGGCAAGCTATCCGCGATGCTTCTCTCAATCAGAACTTCTCAGAACCTAAGAATGATGGGGTTTCTGTTGAAAATAGCTACTAAGTTAGGGAGCTAACTATCTTCGCGAAAATCATCAATCTGGGCAATTGGGGGCGGCAATATTTAGAGCAGTTTTCATTTAGATAAAGTTTTCTGAGATCCCCGACTTCTTCAAGAAGTCGGGGATCTTTGTATCGCTAAAGATCTGAATTAAGGCAAATCGGTACTCCCCATCAGATACAAATCGCACTCGCGGGCGGCACCGCGACCTTCATTTATCGCCCAGACAATCAGGCTTTGACCGCGACGACAATCACCGGCAGCGAAGACGCCGGGAATACTGGTAGCGTATTTGCCATAATCGGCTTTGACGTTGCTGCGGGCATCGCGATCGAGTCCCAAGGCGTCCAGCAAAGGTTGTTCTGGGCCAAGGAAACCCATTGCTAGCAAAACTAGCTGGGCGGGAATCACTTTTTCCGTACCGGGGATGTGTTTGGGGATAAATTGACCTTTCTCGTTTTTCTCCCAGTCCACTTGTACGGTGTGGATGGCTTTGACGTGACCGTTTTCATCACCCTCGAACTTGGTGGCTGTTGTGAGATAGACGCGGGGGTCGCCGCCAAATTTAGCAGCCGCTTCCTCCTGACCGTAGTCCATTTTGTAAACTTTGGGCCACTCCGGCCAGGGGTTATTGGCAGCCCGTTCTTGCGGTGGCTGAGGTAGAATTTCTACTTGTACGAGGCTGTTGCAACCGTGGCGAATTGAAGTGCCCACGCAGTCAGTACCGGTATCGCCACCACCGATGATCGCGACATCTTTGCCTTCCGCAGAGATAAAGTCCTCTCCTGGTTTTCGATCCAGAATCGCTTTTGTATTGGCAGTAAGAAAATCCATTGCGAAGTAGATGCCCTTTAACTGGCGTCCTTCGATCGGCAAATCGCGCGGCTTAGTCGCACCTGTGCAGAGTAGGACGGCATCGAATTCCTTGAGGAGATTTTCGGCGGGAAAGTCTTTACCGACTTCGGTGTTGCAGATGAATTTCACACCTTCTTCTTCCAAGACTTTGAGACGGCGGAGAACTACTTGCTCTTTGTCCAGTTTCATGTTAGGGATGCCGTACATGAGCAATCCACCCGGACGATCGGCCCGTTCAAATACCGTTACCCAGTGACCCGCTTTATTGAGTTGGGCAGCAGCAGCCAGTCCGGCTGGGCCAGAACCAATGACAGCAACTCTCTTACCAGTGCGCTTGGTGGGTGCTTCCGGCGTTATCCAACCTTCCTCCCAACCTTTATCGATAATCGAACATTCAATATTTTTAATTGTGACTGGCGGATTGTGGATACCCAACACGCAGGAACCTTCGCAGGGTGCGGGACACACGCGCCCGGTGAATTCGGGGAAGTTGTTGGTTTTGTGCAAGCGATCGAGCGCTTCCCGCCACAGTCCCCGATACACAAGGTCATTCCATTCCGGGATCAAGTTATTCACCGGACAGCCGCTAGCCATACCGCTGATGACCGTTCCCGTATGACAAAACGGCGTACCGCAGTCCATACACCGCGCCGCCTGAGTGCGAAGCTTGTCATCCGGCATATGCAAATGGAATTCGTCCCAGTTGCGAACGCGATCGAGCGGGGCGAGTTCCGAGGGCAATTCGCGCAGAAATTCGATAAATCCTGTTGGTTTTCCCATAGTCGTGTCTCTTGGAAATAGGGGATAGGGGATAGGGGCTAGGGGCTAGGGGAAGAGGAATTTTGAATTTTGAATTTTGATTTCCCCTATGCCCTCAACCTAATCCAGAGTCTGTTATTTTAGCGCTTCTTGCTATTTTGCGATTGTAATTACATTAACTTTTAACAAGCTTACTTTTCTAGGTGGGATCGCGTAGTTGACGAAAGGCGATCGCGATCGAATTGTTGGCTTTTCTTGACATAGATATCTTAAAAGGGAAGAGAGAGAGGGAGGAATTTTGAATGATTGAATGATTGACTTTTGGCGTCCCCACTGGTTAATTGGACTTCGATCCCGTTTCGTGCCGTATCGCTTAGGTTCAAACTACCTCCGATAAACCACAAGAAAGTATGGGTATCGAGTAGTATTTTCATGGTGCATAAGCCTCAAAATCTTCCAAAGGAGCATCAAAATCATCCGACATTTCAACTAATCCTTTGGTTTTTGTATTTTAAATAAACTAAATTTATGTTTCAAATGGAAAACCATAGTAGGCTTTGATATCTTCAGCAAGCTACGATCGCTAGCTGCAATCCCAGTTGTACAAAACCTTGGAAAAATCGAGATTCTTCAAATCTGATTCTTTAATCCAAAAGTTGCAAACGCCTACATCTCCCCATTCAATATAAATTGTTTCAAATGCGCTGCCGTCAGAATCTATCTGTAGCAACAGGATATATGGCTCCTCTTCATTTAATAATTTTCTAGGATCGTTTTGAGTAAAGTGTGGATAACCTCCGATTTTGTGACCTTCCACAAATTTATTGCGGTATTCATCCCAAATAGCATTACCATTTTCTTCTAAAACTTCCCAAATTTCTGTTCCTATTAATTCTTCAAATCTATAATCACAATCTGAAATAGGCGCATATTTTAAACTGAAATTCAATGCAAAGCAGTCATCTTTATGGGGATTATATGAAGGAAAAACATAAAAAGGCGTATCCCCTAGCTGATTATTCTCCCATACCGTCGGAAGAAAATCAAAGTTAGTAACTAGGTTATCTTCGTTCGAGTCAGGGTTTGGGAAATAAATAACTCGAAAACCTGTCTGATTCGTTGGATTCTTAAAATCAAAACCGTATAATTCGTTTCTAGCTAGATAGAACTGGAGAATTCCTTTATCTGGAAATATTTCCAAGTGAGGAACTTCTGCAAAATTGATTTGTGCGAGCAAATAAAGGTAATCGCCTTCTGGAGTCTTAGGATAATCGAAATTTTTAGGTAAGTAGGGAAATCCGGCAAATTTACTTTGCCACAGACTCACGTTTCTTCTTAGGTGAGTTTCGATTTCAACATAAGGCTTAACCGTTGCTTCAAGCTTATTTATAAACAGTTCTAACTCAGGAGGAAAATCGAGTTTTTTCATTAGCCTAACCACATTACACTATTATTTGATTTTGTAAGTAAAACCAATAAATTTTCTTTTCCTACTCATTTAAATCTTTGACAATCCTCACAAACACCAGTAGCATCAAGTTTCATCTGTTTAAAGTGTTTAACCAAATGGTAACGACCGAAGAATTGTTTGGGCGCATCTGCACGATAGCCAATCGTTTTGCAAATGACACATTGAACCATCCACTTCCGGGTGCGCGGCTCGTCCAAATGCCATTCTGGGTCTTTTTCTTCGCTTTTTGGCATCGCGATTAACTCGATCTGTGACTCGTAAAAGTACGCACTCTCTCACTTTAACAAGGGGCTTTAAGCCCCTTGTTTCAAAACAGATCAACCACCACCGATACGAGCAACGTCACGAGCATTTTGCTCGAACGCCGCCGTTAGTGCTTCGTCACCACTTAACCCAGATTCAAACGCATTTTTCAAACACGCTAGCACCCGTTTGTAGTCGCGTGGCATTACTTTCACGAACTTCGGCAGCATTTCCTCCCAGTTCGCCAACACCTTCGCCGCTTTCTGACTCTTGGTATAGTTAACGTGATTTTCAATTAACTGGCGAAGTTCGGCAATTTCTTCGGGTTCTTCGAGTTTTTCCAACCCTACCATCGAAGTATTGCAGCGTGTCGGAAAGTCGCCTTTTTCATCCAGAATGTAGGCAACACCGCCACTCATCCCGGCGGCAAAGTTGCGTCCGGTACTACCCAGCACCACGACTTTACCGCCTGTCATGTATTCGCAACCGTGATCCCCCACTGCTTCTACAACGGTGTTGACACCAGAGTTGCGGACGCCGAAGCGTTCGCCCGCCACGCCGTTGATATAAACTTCACCCTTCGTTGCACCGTATAGCGCTACGTTACCGATGATGATGTTTTCTTCCGGTACAAAAGTCGAAGCTGCTGGCGGATAAACGATAATCTTACCGCCGGACAGCCCTTTACCTACGTAGTCGTTAGCATCGCCTTCCAGTTCTATGGTGACTCCTTTGGGTACGAACGCGCCCAAGCTTTGACCTGCGCTACCTTGGAAATGCAGGTGGATCGTATCTTCCGGTAAACCTTCCCAGTGGCGCTTGGTAATTTCGTTACCCAGAATTGTACCGACAACCCGGTTAACGTTTTTAATCGGTAGGGTAGCTTTTACTTTTTCGCCATTTTCGATCGCACTCTTACACAAATCCAGCAATACCGTTATATCCAGCGACTTATCCAAGCCGTGATCTTGCGGGATCTGGCAATAGCGACCGACTTCTGGGCCAACTTCCGGCTGGTAGAGAATCTTAGAAAGGTCGATATTCTTCGCTTTCCAATGCTCGATCGCTTTCTTCGGTTCCAGTATATCCGTGCGACCGACCATTTCATCCAAGCTTCGGAATCCCAATTGCGCCATGATTTCCCGCGCTTCTGTCGCCACGAACTTCATAAAGTTCACCGTATGCGCCGGATCTCCGGTAAAATTCTTTCTTAACACCGGGTTTTGCGTCGCTACCCCCACCGGACAGGTATTTAGGTGGCAAACACGCATCATAATGCAACCTAGCGTTACCAACGGCGCAGTGGAAAAGCCGAATTCTTCTGCACCCAGCAGCGCTGCAATTACCACGTCCCGACCCGTCTTCATTTGACCGTCGGTTTCCACTACGATGCGGCTACGCAGGTTATTCAATACCAGCGTTTGGTGAGTTTCCGCCAGTCCCAACTCCCAAGGCAACCCCGCGTGTTTGATCGAAGTTTGCGGCGATGCACCAGTACCACCGTCATAGCCGGAAATCAATACCACATCGGCGTGCGCTTTGGCAACACCTGCCGCGATCGTACCAACTCCCACTTCCGATACCAGTTTGACGCTAATTCGAGCATTGCGATTAGCATTTTTCAAATCGTGGATCAATTCGGCTAAGTCTTCGATCGAGTAAATATCGTGGTGCGGTGGTGGCGAAATCAAACCGACGCCGGGGGTCGAGTGGCGCACCTTCGCGATCCAAGGATAAACCTTACCACCGGGTAACTGACCACCTTCACCGGGTTTTGCACCCTGCGCCATCTTGATTTGGATTTCCCGCGCCTGCGATAAATACAAGCTGGTGACGCCAAAACGACCGGAAGCTACTTGCTTGATCGCGCTATTTTTCGAGTCTCCCCGATCGTTCGTCCAAGTATAGCGTTCCGGGTCTTCTCCGCCTTCTCCAGTATTCGATTTACCACCGATGCGGTTCATCGCGATCGCTAGCGTTTCGTGCGCTTCTTTCGAGATCGAACCGTAACTCATCGCACCTGTTTTGAAGCGCTTCATAATCGATTCGATCGATTCTACTTCTTCGATCGGTACTGGTTCGCGTTGCTTGAATTCCAGCAATCCCCGCAGCGTAAAGTGTTTCTGCCCTTGCTCGTTCACCAAACTTGCGTATTGCTTGTAAACTTCGTAACTACCATCCCGCACCGCTTTTTGCAAAGTATGGATCGTCTGCGGACTTAACAGATGCGCTTCACCATCTTTGCGCCACTGGTAGTCGCCACCCACATCTAAGGTGTGACCGTTTACTTCTCGGTCTGGGAAGGCGTGAGAGTGTCGCATAATCGCTTCTTTGGCGATTACCTCTAAATCAGCGCCTTCAATCCGCGAAGCAGTCCAAGTGAAGTATTTATCGATAACCGCCTTATTCAATCCGATCGCTTCAAAAATCTGCGCTCCCCGATAGCTTTGGATCGTAGAAATACCGATTTTAGATGCTACTTTTATTACACCTTTAGTTGCCGCTTTGATGTAATTCTTGCAGGCAGTCTTGTATTCGACATTCACCAACAAACCTTGCTCGATCATCTCGCCGATGGTCTCGAAAGCGACGTAAGGATTGATGGCGCAGCAACCGTAGCCGATCAGTGTAGCGTGATGGTGAACTTCGCGGGGTTCTCCAGATTCTAAAACGATACCTACTCGCGTTCGCGTACCTTCGCGGATCAGGTGGTGATGCAAACCCGCCACCGCCAGCAATGCCGGAATCGGAGCATTATCTTTATCTATGCCGCGATCGGACAAAATGATAATATTTGCGCCGTTGGAGATCGCTTCGTTTGCCCCTTCGCAAATCTGATCGATCGCCGTTTCCAGTCCCTTCACACCTAGTTTCGGATCGAAGAGTATCGGCAAAGTGACAGACTTGAATTCGCCTTCATTGACGTACTTCAGCTTTGCCAGTTCTTCATTGGTCAGAATTGGCGTTTTCAGTTTAATTAGGTGGCAGCTTTCCGGTTCTGGTTTAAGTAAATTACGTTCCGCGCCAATTGTAGTTTCTGCCGAAGTGATAATCTCTTCCCGAATCGAATCGATCGGCGGGTTAGTAACTTGGGCAAAAAGTTGTTGGAAATAATCGTAAAGTAGTTTAGGCCGATCGGACAGCACCGCCAAAGGCGTATCCGCACCCATCGATCCCACTGCCTCCACTCCATCCCGCGCCATCGGCGTCAGCAGCAGTCGCAGTTCCTCAAAGGTATAACCGAAAGCTATTTGGCGTTGGATCGTGGTGTTGGGTTCGTTCTCCAACAATTCCGGTGCGTCTTTCAACTCGGAAAGATCTACCAGATGTTTATTTAGCCATTCGCGATAGGGATGTTGGGTGACAATTTGCTGTTTGATTTCTTCGTCGGCGATGATGCGACCTTCTTCCATGTTCACCAAGAACATCCGACCCGGTTGCAGGCGACCCTTCAAAGCTACTCGTTCCGGTTCAATTGGCAACACCCCAGCTTCCGAAGCCATAATTACCAGGTCGTCTTTGGTGACATAGTAACGGGAGGGGCGCAAACCGTTGCGATCGAGTACCGCCCCCATCGATTTACCATCCGTGAACGCGATCGAAGCTGGGCCATCCCAAGGTTCCATCAAGCAGGAGTGGTATTCGTAGAACGCTTTTTTCTCATCGCTCATCGACTCATGCGCCGTCCACGGTTCCGGGATCATCATCATGACAGCGTGAGGCAGCGATCGACCTGACAACACTAGCAATTCTAAAGCGTTATCGAAAATCAATGAGTCGCTACCATCGATGTTGATAACTGGCTTGATTTTCTTGATATCTTCGCCAAAGAAGTCTGACTCGAACAGAGACTGCCGTGCGTGCATCCAGTTGATGTTACCGCGCAAAGTGTTGATTTCCCCGTTGTGGGCGATGTAGCGATAGGGGTGCGCCCTCTCCCAACTGGGGAAAGTATTCGTACTGAAACGCGAGTGTACCAGCGCCAAAGCACTTTGCATATCCGGATCGTGCAGTTCGGGATAATACTGCCCGACCTGCACCGGCATCAACATCCCCTTGTAAACAAGGGTACGACAGGAAAGGCTGCATGGATACCAGAACGGATCGATCGGCGGCTTGCGGATCGCATTGTGAGCGCGTTTGCGAATTACATACAGCTTCCGCTCAAACGCATCATCATCCACTATATCCGGCGATCGCTCCACAAACACCTGCTCCACAAACGGTTCGCTCGATTTCGCCGTATCCCCCAACGACGAATTATCCGTCGGTACATTGCGCCAGCCAATTACCTGCTGACCTTCCTCCGCCGCAATCCGTGTAAAAATCTCCCGACTTCTCTGGCGCGTCGCCAGATCGGGAGAAGAGTAGATAGTGCCAACTCCATACTGACCCGGTTCTGGCAATGCGATCCCTTCCGCTGCGGCAACTTTCTTAAGAAACTTGTGCGGTACCTGTATGAGAATACCCGCACCATCACCCGTGTTCACCTCACAACCGCAAGCACCCCGGTGGTCTAAGTTCAAGAGGATCGTCAGCGCTTGTTCTACAATCTCGTGCGACTTGTTCCCCTTCATGTGTACGATGAACCCAACCCCGCAGGCATCGCGCTCGAACTGTGGATCGTACAAACCCTGTTTTGGTGGCAGTCCAGTGCTATTCATTCTCGATGGCATATAAAGTGGCAAATGTATAACCAACCGCCATATAACGGCTGAATTACTTGTATAGCAAGACTCGCAAAAATAAAATCCTGCCTCTTTAAAGCTAACTTGGAAAGCTGTTAACTCTAGATAGACTAGATTTTCTAACGGGAGAGCCTTATAGGTGTAAGATCTTAAGGAAACTTTTAGCCGATGCGGTGGGAAGTTACGAAAATTATCAATTCGGCGTCGGGCGTCGGGAAAGTCAAAAGTCAAAAGTCAAAAGTCAAAAAGAAGAGGAAAAAGATTTATTCTCTCGCTCTCCTGCTTCCCCGCTCCCCCACTCCCCTGCTCCCCCGACGCCTAGCCCCTTTCAATCTTGTGCGCTGGAAATGCCTCTTTTTGTTGAATTTCGTCACATTTTTGTTTTCTCAAAATCGCAGCTTCGACGTCTGTTTGGACTCCATCGGCTACTACCTTAAGTTTGAGGCGATGTCCCATTTGAACGATCGCATTTAGAATCGGAACACTCTGTAAATTGGCAAAAGCCAAATTTGCTTCTATCTTCAAGTTATTTAGTCGTAATTTATCCAGATAATCTAGAGAAGTATGTTTGAGGCCAAAATTACTTATCGTAGTTTGAATGCCTAGCTTATGCCATGTCATTAGTTTTAATGCAGTGGCGTTAATGTTAGAACTATTGACAATGGTATCGGCTGGTATCTCCACCTCTAAAAAACGAGGTTCAATTCCTGCATCTTGACAGGCTTGAAGAATGGTTAATTCTATATCATTGTCTGTAAACATCTGTTCGGAAAGTGTCACAGCTACTCTTGCCGATGATATGCGGGAATGCCGCCAAAGTTTTGCCTGTTGACACGCAACACGCAACACCCATTCATTAATAGTTACTGTCAAGCCAGTTTCCTCGGCAACCGCAGCAGTTTTTTCTAGGGAAATTAAACCTCTAACTGGGTGTTTCCAATGCACTACTGCGCCCAAAGCAACGATTTTTTTATTACGAAGGTCTACTCTGGGTTGATAGAAAACCTGAAGTTCCTTTTGTTCCCAAGCCGAATGAAAATCAGCCCCAAGTTGCAAATCTCTGGAGAATTCATGTCCGAAAATTGGTCGGCTATAAACCACACAGCGATTACCTCCTTCCCGCTTAGCAGAATTCATGGCTATACTGGCTTGTTTTTGCAATTCTTCTAGCGTCGGAGCAGATGGATAAAAGGAAATACCGATACTAGCTGTAAGCAGAATAGATTTATTATCGATGTCAAAAGGTTGGGCAATAATTTTGAGAATATCTTGCGCTATACCCACTCCTGAATCTTGGTCAGCAATGGGTGGCAAAACAATAGCAAACTCATCGCCACTCACTCTAACTATACCCGATCCTTCAATTCTTTTGCCAAACAAAATCAATCGTTGTGCGAGTTGTTGCAAAACTAAATTGCCGTTGGAATAACCCAAAGTATCGTTAATTCTGGTAAATCTGTCTAAACCTAACAGCAAAAAAGGAACTAAACGCTTGCTTCTGTCGGTTTTAACGATCGATCGCGCCAAATAACCCTCATCTCCCTGTAAAGCTGATGGATTCGGCAAATTAGTTAAAGCATCGTAGTGTTCTAAATGTTCTACTCGCTCTACAACAGATTTAAGTTTTTGATTTTGTTGAGCAACGCGATTTAGTCGAGCAGTAATCGCTTCCAGTAATTCGTAGGGAGTAAACGGCTTAGTAATATAGTCATCAGCACCTAAGTTCATCCCTAAGCGCAAGTCTACTCGATCGCACTTAGCCGTTAGAAATATGAAGGGAAGATCGGCGGTGGCTGGGTCTTGACGTAACTGTGCAATTACACCATAACCATCCATTTCTGGCATCATGATGTCGCAAAGAACCAGGTCGAATTTATTTTGGCGAGCCAGTTCTAAACCAATTCGCCCATTTTTAGCTACCATTACCTGGAAATCTTTAGCTTCCAGAAACTCTTGAACGTTGTCACGGATTTCAGCAGTATCTTCAATAACTAATATCTTTTTCATGGCGGCACCTTTTATAGGGGCTAGGGACTAGATTGAGGGTTTGGCGGAATTAATAACTTCCGCGATACCTTGGTGGTTGATGCAGTTATGTATTTATTTTATTTTAATATGATTTACTGTGCGGTTTGTAACAGATTGCTTTGTCAATTTGAAAATGCTCAAACCCAGGATAGCTTGACTTAAAAAAATTAGTTCCCGGTCTAATTTTTGTGGGATCGATTAAGATTGCTCCAGAAACAGGTGGAAAATCTTCATATGTATTCAAAGGCGTTTCTCCACTACCAAGAAATAAATACCCGTTGGGGGATAAAACTTCTCGAACTTTGTCCAAAACGGCTTTTTTGGTTTGCCAATCGAAATAGATGAGAACGTTACGTAAAAAGATAATGTCAAAAATGGTCTTTTCCAATGAATCGGTAACTAAATTCATTTGGCGAAACTCTACCATTTCACGAATGTTATCTTTTAGTTGCCATATCTTGCCAGAGTTTTGGAAATATTTCATCAAGAGCGTTTTGGGTAGCCCTCGCATAATTTCCATCTGGTGATAGCTTGCAGCGCGGGCGCGGGCAATCATTTCATGAGATAAATCTGTGGCAAGTAAACGAATTTTCCAAGTTGCTAGTTCGGGAAATTGTTCCCATAATAACATGGCGATACTGTAGGGCTCTTGACCGCTGGAACACGCAGCACACCAAATATTGAGAGTTTGTTGTGTCTGTTTTTTACGTATTAATTCGGGTAAGATAGTTTTGGCGATCGCATCAAATGGATAGACATCTCGAAAAAAAGAAGTTTCTGTCAGAAGCATAGCTTCAATTACTTGGATATGTAAATGATTAAAGGGCTGAGATTGTAGTTTATTCATTAACTCTCCCAAGGAATTTAACTTCATCTTAGTAACTAGAGGCGCTAAGCGTAAGTCCGCTAAATATGCCTTGTCACTGCTTATGACAACTGAGGAATACCCACGCACTAATTCACGAAGATAATTGAAATCGTAAAAGTTTATAGACATCTACATTAATTATTTTTTTGGCTTTCAACTGTTTCGAGATATTGAAGAAGTAACCAGGCATATACTTTTAACTCAAAAGCATTACTGAGAGCAGAAATTGGCGACTGAGCTTTGGAGTTTATTGACAACAACAGCTAATCCATCTAAAGAGGTTGTCACTTCTTCTGATTTTTGGGCAGTTGTTGTAGAAATAGCATTTACTCGCTTGACAGTAGCTGTAATTTCCTCTGCTGAGAAAGTCTGTTTTTTACTGGCGGAAGTGATGTTTTCCACCAAACCGTTAATTTCGCGACTGACTTCAATAATCGCAATTAAATTAGTTTTAGCAGCCGCCGCAATTTGCGTTCCTTCTACTACTTGTTGATTACCAGATTCCATCGCACCCATTACACGACTAATTGCATCCTGAATGGTGTGGACAATTTGGTAAATTTCTTCAGTAGCAGAAGCAGAACGTTTAGCTAACTTACGGACTTCTTCAGCAACTACGGCAAAGCCTTTTCCTTGCTCTCCGGCTCGTGCTGCTTCAATTGTAGCATTAAGAGCGAGTAGGTTTGTTTGAGATGCAATATCAGAGATAGAAGTGACAATTTTACCAATTTGTCTCGATCCTTCACCCAAACACTTCATCATTTCCGATGTTTCCGCTATTGTTTCGCGAAGCCGATCGATTGCCGAGACAGTAAGGTCTACAGCTTTGCCACCCGTTTCGGCTCGTTTAGCAGCTTGTTGGGCGACTTGTTCGGCTCGTTTAGCAGCTTCTGAGACTTCTTTAATAGAGGCGACCATTCGTTCCAATTGCCGTAAAGTTGCTTCAATTTGTGAGGCTTGGCTGCGGGCTTGTTGGGCTAGTTCAGTGGTATCGCCTACTGATACTTTGGTAGCTTGGTTAACTTGGTCAGTGGCATTTTGAATGTCGATCGCAACTTTACGTAAAGAACCGACCAGATAGTTAAAGGAATCTGCTATCGTTCCTAAAATTTCGTTATCAACTTGTGCTTTAACTGTTAAGTCTCCCTTCGCTGCCCCGTTAATTTCTCTTGACAATTCCAGCACTTGTTGCATTAAACAATCTGTTTCATTTTTTCGTTCATTTGCAAGTTTTTCTAATCGTGCTGTTGCTTCTTTTTGTTGCGTGATATCAAAGCGAATCCCAATGTATTTAACGATCTTGCCTTTTTCATCAAAAATTGGTGCGATGGTTGAATCGACCCAATAAAACGAGCCGTCTTTGCGTCTGTTATTGATTTCCCCTTTCCAGGTTTGGCCACTAGAAATGGTAGCCCAAAAATTTTTAAAGAATTCTTCCGAGTGATAACCAGAATTGACAAGTCGGTGGTTTTGTCCGATTAACTCCTCGCGGCTATAGCCAGAAATTTCACAAAATTTGTCATTGACAAAGGTAATATTCCCTTTGCGGTCTACCTCGCTGACAATCGCGGCTTCATCGAGAACGTGTTGGCGGTTTTCAATTTCTTGCAGCAATCTCGCTTGTTCTACTGTTAAGTCTTGGAGTTTTTGTGCAGCCTTTTGGTTGTTCAAATCAGTAATTTGATTTTCAAACTTAACTGCCATTTGGTTAATATTTTCAGCGAGATCTTGCACGAAATCGTTTCCCTGTAATTGAGGAATGCGAGTATTGAATTTGCCATTAGCAATTTCTTCGATCGCCTGGGAAATTAGAGCGATTTGCTGTAGGATATTTTCTTGTTTTTTGGCGCTTTTAAACAAAATAGGAACAACAGCCCCTGCTAATAAAGCGGTAAATATGCCGCTGGCAAAACTAAAATGACTGGATTGAAAAGCTGGGATAGTGAATTGTAAGAGTAGGTTAGTCCACATGATAAAATCCTTAAAAAGCCGAGTAATTTTGAGCGAAAAATTCCGAACAATAATAAATAAGTTACTGTATGCAATTAGCGACAGAGCGCAGAATTTCCGCTGCTATTTGGTCTAGAGGCAGCATTTTATCTGCTAAACCTGCTTTCGCCACAAATCCGGGCATCCCCCAGACGACGCTGCTGGCTTTGTCCTGCACGAAGATTTGACCTCCGGCTGACCGGATGCCTTCGCAGCCTCGCAAACCATCATGACCCATGCCGGTGAGTACAACTGCAAGAGCTCCTGCACCATAGGTTTGGGCTACCGATCGAAACAGTACATCCACCGCAGGACGGCAAGAATTTTCTGGAGGGCTTTGGTGGATGCGAAGTTGAACGATAGAGCCAAGGCGATCGACACTCATGTGAAAATCGCCAGGAGCGATATAAGCCGTACCGGGCTCTAATTTCGCGCCATCAAATCCTTCTATAACCGGGATTTGGCAACGAGCGTTCAGCCGTGTGGCTAGGCGTTGGCTAAACATTGGCGGTATATGCTGCACGATCAAAATTGGGACGGGAAAATCTGCTCTAAATTGGGGTAAGATTGCAGCCAAAGCGTTTGGGCCTCCAGTTGATACTCCGATCGCGATCGCCTCTATCGGTTTGGGATTTCGGATTGCCCGTTTTCGATAAGTTAATTGTTGGTTGATTGAGGACGTTTTTAAATCCCGATCTGAATTCAAAGTAGTAGTTTCGATCGATTCGCCACAAAATACTTTAATTTTGGGAATAAGTTCCTGACGGAGATGCTGATTAGCTGCCTCAATACTGCCCATTTGAAAAGGTTTGGTTACATAATCTTTAGCTCCTAAAGAAAGTGCTTCCAGTGTTGCAGTAGCGCCTCGTTCCGTAAAGGCACTGAACATAATCGTCGGGAGGTTAGGGTAAGTTTTGCGAATCGCTGCTAATGTCTCCAGGCCATCCATTTCTGGCATTTCTACATCTAGGATGACCAAATCCGGGTTGACTTGGGCAATCTTCGCGAGAGCAATTTGACCGTTGGCAGCAACTCCCGCGACTTCTAAGGCCGGGTCATTAGATAAAACTTCACTTACCCGACGACGCACCATAACAGAATCATCAACAATCAAGAGGCGAATTTTACGCATTAGTAGTTAAGAAAGGATAATTGGCAATCGCCGAGGCGTAAATAGTCGCGTTAGTGGGTAATTAATCGAGAGAATTACCCACTAATGATGACTGGTTTAATATTTGAATTGGCTGACCAGTGTTTGCAATTCTGCTGCTAACAGAGCGAGTTGGTCGGCAAATTTTAAAGTTTGGCTAGCTACATCTGTGGTACTTTGAGCTGCTTCGGCAACATTGTTAATGTTATTTGCAATTTCTGATGTACCCTTAGCAGCCCCAGCAACGTTCCTGGCAATTTCATTTGTCGTGGCAGTTTGTTGTTCGACGGCACTGGCGATGGTATTTTGGAAATCGTTAATTTGGTTAATAATCGCTGTAATTTGTGCGATCGCTGCTACTGCGCTTTTGGTATCGCTCTGAATAGTTTCTATTTTTTGACTGATATCTTCAGTTGCTTTTGCAGTTTGCTTGGCTAATTCTTTGACTTCATTAGCGACGACAGCGAAACCTTTGCCCGCTTCTCCGGCTCTTGCCGCTTCAATAGTAGCGTTTAAAGCTAATAAGTTGGTTTGTTGGGCAATTGAAGTAATCACTTTGACGACATTACCAATCTCAATGCTACTTTGGCCAAGTTTGGCGATAGTTTGGTTGGTGCTTTGGGTCATTTTAACGGCGTTAGTTGCTACCATCGCTGCATCAGTCGCACTTTTAGAAATTTCCTTAATGCTGGCGCTCATTTCTTCTACACCAGTGGCAACAACTTGGGCATTTAAGTTAACTTCATCAGCAGAAATTGAAGCAGAATTAGCTTGTCCTGATGTATGTTCTGCATTTTTATTTAGCTGTTGGCTAACTTTGGTGAGGTCTTCCGAAGCATGGGCAAGTGCTTGAGCGACTGAGGCAATTTTTCGCACTGAGTCGGTTAAATTGCTCGTCATTAAGTTGACGTTATAACTTAGTTGTTTGAATTCGCCAACTGTTTTATTTTCGACTTTTTGGGATAGGTCACCTTGCGCGATCGCTAAAGTCATTTTCGTAATGGTTTGAACTTCTTCTTTGAGCTTTTCAATCATCTGGTTAATATTTTCCGTGAGGTCTTTCCAGATACCGGTTGCTCCGGTGAGGACTGCTTTAGTGCTGAGATTTCCTTCTTGACTGAGAAGTTTTGCCACGCGATTTTTTTCGGAAGAGTAGCAAGCGATATTGTCAATTAGTTGGTTAGTTGTGGTGCTAAGGCGAAGCAAGTCGCCTTTGAGCGATCGCCCTTTGATTTTGGTAGGTACTTTGCGGGATAAATCTCCCGCCGCTAATGCTGCTAGAGCTTGTTCGGTTTCTAGGATGGGTTGACCTAAAGTTTCAACTAAAGTATTAATTGCTGTGACGCTAGTTGCCCAATCACCTTTTACTGAGCGCATACCCATTTTTTCGGTTAGTTTACCTTCTTCTCCAATATCATTACTAACTCTGACAATACCGTTGGTCAGGTTTTGATTTAAGCTGAGCAATCCATTAAATACTTCAGCAATTTCACCCCATCCATTATTTTCTGATAAGCGCACGCTAAAGTCGCCATCTCTAGCACTCTTAAGAACTGACAGTAATTCGTTCCAATGCTCAGACGTAATTTTAACTCGATCGAGTTGACTGCTTTCTAGTTGAGAAAGCGGCTCTGGATCGGATAATTTTTGCGTGACTTTACTGCTCGGATTACTTGTTTTTTTAAAAAACAAAAATCTTGCAATTCTTTTGCCATTGTAAGTATCCATGCTAGCTCCATTTGATTAATTTAACCGATATTGAAATTGCCAATAATCAATATCATACAAATATTCTTCAATATCAATCCGATCTTTTGCTAACCTCAAAAACTTTTTCAGTGTCGAGAATGAGCAACAGGCGATCGTTTAGTTTATAAGCTCCTTGAATTAACTCGCGTGCTTTGCCTTTGAGCGTTTGTGGAGGAGGTTCAAAAGAGCATTCGGAAATTTCTAAAACTTCTCCTACTTCATCAACCAGCAAACTGATTACTTCATCATTTGCCTGCACGATCGCATTGAGAGGCAGTTGCTCTAAGCTGGGAAAAAAGTAATTAAATAGATTAGATGTTGAAGAATTCCTCCACGCCATACTGCTTTTTTGATAAGTAGGATCGGATTCAGATATATCCAAACACTGTCGCAGATCTATAGCCGGGACAATTTGACCGCGTAAGTTAATCAATCCTCGGACAGCTGGAGGTGCTAAAGGTACGCGGGTAATTGATTGATAGCGAATGACTTCTTGGACTTTTTTTACGTCTAAGCCAAAGCAGATGTTAGCTAAATAAAAGGTGCAAAACTGGTGAGTATGAGCCATATAAATTGAGTATTTTCCATTAATTACAGGTGTGATTTACTAATTAGATATCCACTGATTAAGTGCTTCTAGGTCTAAAATTTCGGTAACTTGGCCTTTAATGACAGCGATCGCATTAACTCCCGGACGACTTGTCGCGGCAGTAAAAGTCAGTTTTTCCATGACAATATCGAGGATGCGGCTGACTGCTAATCCGACTGTCTGTCCATTTGAGCAAGACACGACTATCATTTGCAGAAGTTGGTTTTCTAATAAGGATGAGTGGGAATTATTAGTTCTGGTAGTTGCTCCCTTTTTCTTGGTACAAGATAATGGCTGAGGACTAAATACACTAGCTAAATCAATCAGCGGCAGAATGCGATCGCAATATTGAACGATCGTCAGATCGCCTACTTTTTCCACAGCAGTAATGGGAATTTCTTCTAAACGCAAAACCATTGAAAGCGGAATAGCCATGCGACTCTTAGGCAAACCTTCAAACAGTAACAGCATTTCTCGCCCATCATCTGTCTGTTGCTGGGATGCGCCTTCCTGTTCTAAGCGAGCTTTTGTTTGTGCTTCGGAAAACACGCCAGAACGCTGCGCGATGCTACGCACATCTAAAATCAAAGCAACTCTTCCGTCTCCCAGAATAGTTGCTCCGGCAAAGCCAGGTGTATCTTTTAGCAATTTCCCTAAAGGTTTAACCACAATTTCTTGAGTATCGTCGATCGAATCTACCACTAAACCAAAAGGTGTATTGGCTTGCACGACAACGACGATATTCACTACTTCATCTAGAGATTGTAGATTTGATTTTTGTTCTTTATTTTCTAGCTGAAGTTCTCGATTTAAGTAAACGAGGGGTAATAATTTACCTCGCAAACGATATACGGGAGCTTTGTGAATGTATTCAATGCCTCGCTTAGCTTGTTCTCCTTCCAAACGCACCAATTCTGCTAAACTCATTTGCGGAATCGCGTAGCGATCGCCTGCACTGGTAACAATTAACGCCGGAATAATTGCCAGCGTTAAAGGAATCTTGAGTTTAAACACAGTACCTAATTTGCGTTGGCTGGAAATTTCAACCACACCCCCGACTTTTTCAATATTGGTTTTCACCACATCCATACCGATTCCCCTTCCGGATAAGCAAGTCACTTTGTCAGCCGTGGAAAACCCTGGCAGGAAAATTAAGTTGATGGCTTCACCGTCACTCAAATGATTAAACTGTTCGCCAGTAATTAATCCCAAGCTTAGTGCTTTGTTTTTGAGTCGTTCTGGATCGATGCCAGCACCATCATCGATTATTTCAATATTTACGTAACCGCTTTCGTGGAAGGCATACAAGCGCACTTGTCCTGACTCGGGTTTGCCGGAAAGTTTCCGTACATCAGGCATTTCAATTCCGTGGTCAATACAGTTGCGAATGATGTGAGTGAGAGGATCTTTGATTGCCTCGATGATAGTTTTGTCGAGTTCGGTGTCTTCACCTTCGATCTCGACTTGCACTTGCTTTCCGGATGCGATCGCCATATCCCTGATCGCACGCGGAAACTTACTCCAAATCGTGCTAATCGGCTGCATCCGGGTTTTCATTACAGCTTCTTGCAACTCGGTAGTGACGCGATTTAAATTTTGAGATGCTGCTTCAAATCCTGCTCGATCCTGGATGGAGTCGAATTGCAAAATTTGGTTGCGAACTAATACCAGTTCTCCCACCAGGTTGATCAACTTATCTAATAAGTTGATGTCTACTCGGATCGAGGGCACGGTTTGAGCTGCTGCTAATGGTGTGGGTGCTTCCTTACTGTTGACTTTGCCATTTTTGGTCTGATTATCATATATAGAGGGTTTTGTCAAATTAGGGATTTGCGTATAATTACTGGGTACTGAAGGCGGTGTACTTAGGGAGTCCGCAACGTTTTCTGAATTTAGCGCTATAATTAAATGCTTATCTTCATACGCTGTGTGCTGTAAATCATTTAGTCTTTGAATCAGTTCCGAGTAGTCAGAGTCACTCTCTTCTCCGGTGGCATTAATACAGATACAGCTTTGGTGAATAGTATCGACGAGTTGCAGTAAGGTGTTGATGATTTCGATATTTAATATTAATTCCTTATCCCGCACGCGACTGAGCAAATTTTCCCCAGCGTGGGTGAGCGCTTCCAGCTTACCAAACGCCATAAAGCCGCAGTTTCCCTTGATAGTATGCAGGGAACGGTAAATCCGGACGAGCAAATCTTTGTCTGTGGGATTTTGTTCTAAATCAACTAGATCTCGCTCGATATGGCCGAGATTTTCGTAGTTGTCTGCTAAAAATGCTTTGATATCTTCATCCATATTGATTTATAAATAAAGCTCAAAAAAATTGTGAATTACTTGTGCAAAAATTGCCTTCACTTTCTCTAAGATAGATTTGGCAATGGTTTCAGCCTCTTCTGAGCGTCATTCAATTTTGGATGAGATGATTGTCCATCAGACGTTCATCGGGCGTTTGATATATTTTTGATAGTCAGATATCTGTATTATACAGAACAAATAAAGTCATGTTCTGGGTGATTTAGGTAAGAGCTTAAAAGTATCAGTAATAATACGTAATCTACCTAAATAAAGTACCGTATTAATACTCGATATAAATATAAATAAATCGTGTTAGGAATAAGTAGTTACTTTCAAGTTGGAGCGAGCAAAAAATTTAGCAAAATTTCAATAACTACTACTAAATAATAGGAGAATTTAATGCCTTTAATTCTAATGATTGATGATGCAGCCTTTACGCGCCGGATGCTGCGTAAAGCATTGACAGCAGAAGGTTATGAAGTCCTGGAAGCAACTAATGGACAAGAAGGACTGGAGATGGCGGCAATCCACAAACCGGACTGCATTTTAGTTGACCTACTAATGCCCGATATCGATGGCTTTGGGGTATTACAAGCAATGCGCGATCGGCGATCGACTATCCCTGTCATCGTAGTGAGTGCAGATATTCAAGTAGGAGTTCGACAACGCTGTATGGAATTGGGAGCTGCGGGCTTTCTGAACAAACCACCCAAACAAGAAGAATTGCGCCAAAAAATTACACAAGCTTTAGGATACACTCAGGAGATGGCGCAATGAACTTAACAACCAGTCAGATTGATGCAATTCAGGAACTGCTTAATATTGGTGTGGGTCGTGCTGCCAACGTACTCAACGAGATGTTAGATGCTTACATTCATTTGCAAATTCCTTACATTAAAATTAAATTGCCCCAAGAATTGCAACGAGAAATGCAAACCAGTTTCGGCAGGGGACGGGTAGCTGCGGTACGCCAAGATTTTTCAGGATCGTTTTCGGGCATTGCAGAGCTAGTTTTTCCCACAGACAGCGCTTGTATGCTAGCGGCTATCCTGACGGGTGAAGAACTGGGAACGCCAGACTTGGATGCGGTGAGAATTAGTACCTTGAGTGAAGTTGGTAACATCTTAAGTAGTCGGACAAAAGTAATCGACACTGTATGAACTTTTGTTAAGGCACTTGCAGGAGTGCCTTCGCACAGCGTGCCGTAGGCATATCGTGCATCGGCACAATTA
>NZ_JACJPW010000105.1 GCF_014696265.1 Aerosakkonema funiforme FACHB-1375
ATTGATAGAATAATTGCAGTTGCCCTCCATTTGATCGATCCTCAACATTTAAGAAATTGGTTCACTCGTTGCTGTTACTGTACCTCATAACAGCGGGAACCGCTGTATTTTTATTTAAATTAAGCTTAACTCAACTGCCGCGATTTCCTTTTGGTACGCATACGCCGAATTAGCCACAAACCGAGAAAATAGCTAGCCACAGCAGACACAGACGCCACCACGAAGCAACCCACCAGGAGATCGGTGACAAACTCTGTCCCCAATTGCATCATATCGTGCCATGAATCCAGACTCTCACTAGCAAAAGATAAGTCAGAGCCTAAAAGCGATCGACCAACTTGAAAAGCGAATGTATAAAGCGGTACTGCGGTAAAGGGGTTACTGATCCAAGTTGCTGCCGCCGCCACCATTTTATTGCCGCGTATCAAAGCGGCGATGAGGATTGCCACCGCCATTTGTGTAGCAATCAGAGGAAATAAACCGGCGAAAACTCCCGCCGCTAAACCTCTCGCTATAGATTCTGGACTTCCTCGCAGGCGAAGAAAGCGCAAGTAAAAGTAATGCAAGCTGCGTCGCCAACGCGAAGCTAAGTGTTTGGATTTTCGGTGTCGAATAGATATTGATTTTGTTGGTAAGGTGAGTAAACTTTGCTCAGATTCTCTAGACATCGGTGCCAAAAAGGTAGCAAATTTGGTGTCAACAAAGATGCAAGGATATTATTTTTTAAGTTAAACGATCGCTCGGTCGATAGACAGCACCCAGCGAACGATCTTGATTGATTTCGATGACTAAATTTACCCAGTTTAGGTTTCTTGTCAAAGGCTTGATGAAAAGATCCGGGTGGAGACTTCGCCAAAAGTACTCAACAAATCGATCCACAATTTCATCTGTCATTCCGGATTTTCCACTGGCTTTAGCAAGTTGTTCTGCTTGACGCCGCCACTGCTGGGAGAGGCGATAATCTGTTGGATATAACACCATCAAACGATCCAACCGCTCCCACAAAGGTAAATATTCTTCTAACTTAGCATTCATATCGCGGGCAAAACGGCGATCGGCTGCTGTCACAATCGGCGGCGGCGCAGTGTCAAAAGCTGCCGGATCGATCGGTCGCACGCCGACAAACCAACCTTCAAACAGTACAATATCTACATTTTCTACTGTTTCGGGTTGCGTGCGATCGCCAGATCCACCCCAAGCAGATTTATCAAAGCGAGGTATTTCGATCTCACCCTGCTGTTGGCGCAATTTATCCAAAACCCCAATACCCAACTGGACATTGTGGGTTCCCGGTGGCCCGCGCCAAATTAACCGGGGGTCTTCTTCTTGCAGACGTTGGCGTTCTGCATAAGTTTTGTAAAGGTCGTCTAGGGAAAGGCCAAGAGTGCGGTAACCCAAATGAGCGAGGATTATTTTGAGAATTGCTGCTATTGTAGTTTTGCCGGTACCCTGTCCGCCTAAAATACCTTGGATGAGAGGGCGTCCCAAAAGTTGGCGATATTCAGCCAACTGCATTGCCAAGGGCAGCCATAAGTTCCAAAGAGTTTCCTCGATGACACTTTCGCCGGAAAACCCTTTGTTTTGGCAAAATTCGGTAACATCTGAGCATACGGATTGGAAAAGATGCGATCGCAATCTGACTTGTTCAACCGTATTTTCTGGTGTAATGCCAAATGCTTTTGCCCGTAACTCATCCTCGATTAGCGAAATTGCCAGCTTTTCGGGAAAATATCCCAACATACATTCTTCTGAAGTCAAATATTTGAAAATATTGCCCAAATATGAGTTATCTTGCACCATAACATTACGATCCGAGCTTGAAAGCTTCGATAAACAGGCTGTAGATTAAACCTATTTTGAGAGCATTCAACATCTGGGCTAACAAAGAGCGCGAACCTCCCTGCCATTTAGTCCCGTAAAAAATACGACTGGCTAACTCGGTAAATAGCACTAAAAGTCCAGCTCCAATAATATCCCAGTCCGCAGCTTGTCCGGCTGTAGTCGGAATCGCCGTTCCCAAAAAAACTCCAAACAGCAAGCTAATCGTCATTAGGGATAGTCGCCGCCAGGGGTTGCCAAACCAGCTACTAAGCTGAGATGCGAGAATGTTCGCTAGGTTGTTGAGACGAGTGTTTTGCATTGTTGAGTATTAAGAAATTCAGAACCGCCCAATCTTTCTTTGAATGGATATATTGTCTTTCTCAAGCCTGTTCCCATACATATGGGGATCTGTTATATCAAAAAGAACAGCCTTGAAAGTCTAAAAGAGATTATCGCTAAAAACTATGAATCTAAAATTGCTATTATATCCTGCTGCTAGTATTGCTGTTCTGTTCTTAATCTTGCTTTTGGTACTGCAACGGTGGCAGATTACTATTACTATTGATTCACTTCCATCAGAAGAAAATTTGCTTGTCGAGCCTTCCCCAGATACAGCGTCTGTTACCAGCGCAACTGTCTCTACACATACAAATCCGAAATCGGTACCCACTTTAATAGCTCCCTTAACAAACAAGCCAACACAAGCACCCAGCTCTGTTCGTGGCCCGGTGGCGGCTCCTCCAGGAGTATTGCGGTTGAGCAATCAAACAGAGCATCCCATCCGGGTCGCATTTCTAGCTCGACAGAAAGCAAGCAAATCTGGCAAGCAGTCTGCCTACGGCGAACCGGCGCACTGGGATTTTGCCCCTGAAGAAGGAGCCCAGAAAGGTCTGATTCTCTCTCTGCCTACCGGCTTTGTGAAGCTGGAGGAGGGAGATATTTTGATTGCTTTTGCTCAAGATGGCACTCGTCGGTACTGGGGGCCATATGTTGTGGGCGCAACAGCGATGCCGATTTGGGATCGAAAAACTTTGGAGTGGCAACTGATTTTGCAACCTTGACAGAAATCCGGTTTTTGAGAAAAACCGGGTTTCTTCATGGCTTCAGTAGGCCAGAAACCCGGTTTTTGAGAAAAACTGAGTTTCTTGAGCCCTTCCAATTTGTCGTGTTTTTTGCTAACTTGTCGTTTTGGTGACATCCAGCCAAATCAGCCCTATCGGGATGGCATAGCCTGACCGTACATAACAAACGATCGATGATTGAACCAAACAAAGTTATAGTTTAAAGGCGAAACTAAATTCGATCGCCTTCAAAAAAACTGCCTTCTCAAGGAAGCAAAAAATATTTTTGTACCCCCAAACCCAAAATGAAATTTAAACTCAATACCTGGTTGAATTCTTTGGTTGCTGCAACAGGCCGGGTCAGATTATACATTTGTTTAATTATCATAGTTCCTTTAATTTTGCTTTGTCAAGAAATCCAAAAAACCAAAGTTTTTGCAGGTGAAGTAAATTTTTTGCAATGGCTGCACCAGGTTATTCATCCTATAGCAGGTGCGGTTTTATCTGTGTTTTATTTTGTTGGCGATACCCACTTCGCCGCCCTGGTAGTTGTCATCAGTTTAGGAGTACTCTGCTGGAAACGCTATTGGCGACAAGCCACAACTTTAGGATTTGCTACTCTGAGTGTTTTGTTGCTTGTTGATGAAGTGCTGAAACCATTTTTTGCTCGCCGTCGTCCGCCGGAACGTTTGGACAAATCTGCGGGAGGCTATAGTTTCCCAAGCGGTCACGCTACAGGCAATGTTGTACTGTATTTTTATTTAGCTTATCTCCTGGCAGCTAGGTATCCTAAACTCAGTATCTATATTTATGGAGCAACAACTTTATTTCTAATATTAATGGGTTTGAGTAGTATGTACCTGAGAGTACACTGGCCTTCCGATATCGTTGCTGGTTATGCCTTTGGGTACATTTGGCTGACTATCTGCTTGGCCATACTAAACTTCTCAGGGCCGAAAGAAAAAAAGTATTAGACAAGTTTAATTTCTGGGGGAGCGGCAAACAATGAATATTAACAAGGTAAAAAGTTGGTGGAAATTTTTGGAAAAATCTCCAAGTTTAAATTGGAAATTATCGATTATATGGTTGTTCATACTTAGCTGTGTAGCTTTTTTGTTTAATTTGGGCAGCATCGGTTTGGTGGATAAGACAGAACCGATGTTTGTAGAAGCAGCACGTCAGATGTCGGTGACTGGTGATTGGATTACACCGTATTGGAATGGGGAAACTCGTTTTGATAAACCACCTTTGGTTTATTGGTTAATGGCGATCGCATTTAAAATCGTCGGTGTGAACGAATGGGCGGCAAGATTGCCTTCTGCACTGGCGGCGATCGCACTCGTGGTATTAGGATTTTATACCCTGCGATATTTCGGCTTTTCCCGTCCCGCTCATGTTAGCCTACTTCCTTCTTCCCCAGAAGATCGGGAGAGCGATCGACAATCTTCTCAGCCAGAAAAAATCCGCCATCCACAACGCGAACTGTGGATATCTGCTTGGATCGGTGCTGCCATCCTAGCCTTAAATCCTGCGTGGATCGCCTGGGGAAGAACAGGCGTTTCCGATATGCTGCTGGCTAGTAATATCAGCATGGCACTCTTGACATTTTTCATAGGTTATGCTTTAAACGATGCCAAACCTCATCCTCTCTCCGTCTCACAAGAAGAGGAGAAGATGGATTCAATTTCCCCTCAGCGTTCTTCAATTTGGTATATCGCTTTCTACGTATTCATCGCCTTAGCTGTTCTAGCAAAAGGGCCAGTCGGTGCGGTATTGCCTGGTCTGATTATTGGCGCATTCCTGCTGTATCTGGGCAAATTTAGGGAAGTTGTGCGAGAAATGCGATTGTTGCGGGGCATTTTAATTACGATCGCGATCGCAATACCTTGGTTTGTCTTAGTAACATTGGCCAATGGCAAAGCCTACATCGATACATTTTTTGGATATCACAACGTTCAACGCTTCACCAGCGTAGTCAGCAGTCACCGTGGCCCCTGGTATTTTTATATTCCAGTAGTGCTAGTTGGCTTTGCACCTTGGTCGATATATTTGCCAGTTGCGATCGCTCGTTTGCGCTTTTGGCAAAGAGAAAAATGGCAACAATCTCCCCGTTCCACTCAACTCGGTTTATTCGCCTTATTTTGGTTTATTGGCGTCTTTGGTTTTTTCAGCATTGCAGTTACCAAACTACCCAGCTACGTACTGCCTTTAATGCCAGCTTGCGCCATCATGGTAACGCTTTTTTGGAGCGAATTGATGAGCGAGCGGGAGAGCAGAGGTGCAGATGATAAAAAGAACAAAAAAAACATCGGACTGTTTGTTAGTGCAATTTTTAATATTGTATTTTTGTTAGTTCTTGCAGCTGGAACTTTCTTCAGTCCCAAGTTAATCGGATACGATCCGGCTGTGCCACAAATGCGTCAGGCGTTGGCACAATCTGGTTTACCAAGCCTAAGCGGGAGCGTATGGTTAGTAACAGCAATTGCCAGCCTATTTTTAGTATTGCGAAAACAGCAATGGCGTTGGTTGTGGAGTACAAACCTAGCAGGGTTTTTGGCATTTATGATATTTGTTGCACCACCCGCCGCTTTGCTAGTAGATGGACAGCGCCAGCTACCTTTACGAGAAATGTCCGCCTTTATTAACCAGGTAAGACAACCAGAGGAAGATTTAATTCTGATTGGTTTCATCAGACCTAGCATGACGTTTTACACCAGGCAAACGGTGAATTATATCAAAACATCAGACGAAGCGATATCCTACATTGAAAAAACTGCTGCCACTAAGCCTACGCACCTAATCCTCACCAAGCCGGATAACCTCAAGCCAAATTTCCTCAAGCGTTATCAATATAAACAATTAGGATCGTCTGGTGCTTACAAACTGCTGCGAATATCCACAAAAGTCAAAAGCCAAAATGTAAAAGTAAAAACTCAAGGCCCACCCAATCCAAAATCCAAAATCCAAAATCCAAAATCCAAAATCAGGTGACTATTCTAGACTCTTTCAAAAAGAGCGCGATAAACCGGTTCGCCTTTTGCTTGGGTGGCGCGTTCCCGTTCGGTGGAAACTGGAAGCGGATTGGTGGGAAGCCATTGGGAGGAAGTTCTTTGGAAAGCTGGGTGAGAATGGAAGCGATCGCACATTTCGATCGCCACTTCCTCCACATCAGATTGAATAAATACCGATCCCCCAGGCGCGAGATAATCTGCCAAATCCGCCACCGTATCCGCTTGCACCATGCGCCGCTTCTGGTGTCGCTTTTTAAACCAGGGATCGGGAAATTGAATCGTCACTCGCTGCAACATTCCCGATGGTAAAGAACTTAACAACGGACGCAGCGACTTATTGACATTGCAAAACAAGTAGTGTATATTCCGCAAACCCAGTTCGTCTCGCAGTCTATTTGCTTCCTCCACCAAAGGGTCTCGAATTTCCAACCCCAAATAATTCCAATCCGGCTGCAACTGTGCCATGCTTAAAACAAACCGTCCCCTAGCGCAGCCAATATCCAAATGCAACGGCAGGGTCATATCGGCATAAATCTTCGTCCAATCGGGGGGAGGAGTCGGTGTCTGATACTTACTGCTGAGGGGATTGACGTGCTGGCGAACTCGAACCGCTGCCAAAATTAATACTCCTTATCAACAAAATTAACTACTTCCAGTTGAGGTCGCATTAGCCAAGCATTAGCTATACTCGACGGGGATCGCTTTTTTGGCTTATGGGTCTAAACTTTCGATTTGCTATAGTAAGCGACTTACACATCGCCCTGCCTCACACCATATGGGATAATCCGAGTCGATTTCATCTGGTGGAAGTCAGTATTCCAGCGTTGGAGATTGTTCTGAAGCATTTAGAACAACTCGATTTGGATTTTCTGCTTCTACCGGGAGATTTAACCCAACACGGCGAACCGGATAATCATGCGTGGTTGCAGGAGCGTTTGTCTCAACTGCCTTTTCCAGTTTACGTCGTGCCGGGAAATCACGATGTCCCCAGTTTGCACGCTACCGAAAAGGCGATCGCATTTGCAGATTTCCCTCACTACTACCGCAAGTTTGGCTACGACAATCCAGCACAATTATATTACACTTGTCAAGTACTGCCGGGGGTACGTTTAATCGGACTCAATTCCAACATATTTGATGCAGAAGGCAAACAAATCGGACGTTTAGACGATCGTCAGATAGAATGGCTCAAGCAAGTTCTGGCTGAGGCGTCCGACGAATTGGTGCTGGTAATGGTGCATCATAACGTTGTGGAACATCTCCCCGGTCAATCTCGCCACTCACTAGGACGGCGATATATGTTGGAAAATGCACCGGAGTTGCTTTCCATATTGCGATCGGCTGGAGTCCAACTCGTGTTTACCGGACACTTGCACGTTCAGGATATCGCCCACAGCCAAGGCATATACGACATTACCACAGGTTCTCTAGTCAGTTATCCTCATCCTTATCGGATTTTAGATTTCCGTACCGATAAACTGGGTAGAAAATCGTTGCAAGTAGAGACGCATCGGATCGAATCGGTACCAGATTGGCCAACTTTACCGCAGATATCGCGAAAATGGATAGCCGATCGCAGTTTTCCCTTCATGCTCAGACTGCTCACCGAACCACCCTTAAGTTTACCTCGCGCCACAGCAGAGGAACTCGCGCCAAGTTTGCGCTATTTTTGGGCAGATATTGCTGGTGGTGATGCCACATTTGATTTCGCACATTTTCCACCTCAAGCGCGACGCTTTTTCGAGAGTTTTGGTGCGATTAGCAATAACGGTACACCTACCCCGATCGATAACCATGCCACGCTTTTGCTTTAGAATTTCTGTACATCTGGACTTTGAATAAATCAAAACATGACTGTCAGCGCGAGTTATCACTTTGATGAATTTGTCAGCAAACTTTTGGCTGATACTGTTGTAGCTGCCAAAAATATCAAAGATGCTCGTATTAAAAGTATGACTCTATGCCGCATAGCTCTCCACTATGCAAGATTTGAACAGCAAAATCAAGCTCTGGATATTTTATTTCAAGCTCTTAACACCGCTAAAGATATTAAACAATCAGGAAATCAAGTCAAAGCAATGGGCGAACTAGCAGGAATATGTCTGTTTGAGCCTGCACTGCAAAATCAAGTAGACGAAATATTAACTCAAGCTTTACAGGTTGCTCAAAATATAGGCAGTTCCCAAGAAAGAGATCTGGCGTTAGCAGAAATTGCCTTTCGTTACGCGAGCGCTGAAGAAAGCGCTCGGGCTATGCAAGTATTGGATTTGGTTGGAGAATCTTCAACCAAAAATTATGCAAAAAGCTGTTTCGATCGGAGTTTAATTGACTATTATATTGATTTGGGTAAACATGACCGAGCAATCGAATTAATTTCCGAATCGGAAACTATCTGTTCGGACGATAAATTGGCAATGCTTACATCAATATCTGTTGATTCCGCAGACTTAGAGCAGTTTGAGCTAGTCGATCGCGCTCTAACTCAAGCAATGCAAATACTTTTTAACTTAAATGATTGTAGGGAAAAAGTTTTATATTTGGCAGAAATAGCTGAGGGATATTCCCTCATAGGATACCGCGATCGAGCAATTCAGATACTGATGCAAGCCCTGGATGCAATCAAAAACATTCAAGAAGAAAACACAGAAGATAGAGCTTATATGTTGGCTAAGATTGCTGACGGATTCGCTCTAGCAGGTCAACCCGACTATGCCTTACAAATAGCTGAAACTATAGAAAATACTGAGCCAGCCTTATATTGGAAAGTCGATGCCTTAGATAAAATAGCAGGTGCTTATGTAGAGGCTGGCCAGATCGAGCGAGCTAATGCTGCATTATTTGAAGCTTTTGAACTAGCTAACTCGATGCCAAATCCCAATCAACAAAAAGCGTATTCATTAATTCAAATGGCTGAAAAATCTGTAAAATCTAGCAGGATTGATAGAGTTGCTGAACTATTAAGTCAAGCTTTTGAAATTACCCAAAGTTTAAAGCATAGTAAGGAAAAGTACGAAACTCAATTGTCGATCGTTTTCTGGTATAAAGAGGCGGTATTATACGATCGAGCATTAGAAATTGCTATCCATATCGAGGATAGAAGTTCAAGAAACAAAGCTTTGAATTTATTAGCTTCCAGCTATATAGATGCAGGAAAATTAGAGGATGCCGTACAGTTGCTAGAGACGATTGACGACCCTGTGTATAGATGCGAGCCTTACTCAAAAATTGCTGCTAAACATACCAAATCAGGACAAATAAAACAAGGGTTGGAAATGTTTGCCAAAGCTGTCGCGATCGCGAAAAGTATCAAAAATCGCAGGGAAAGACAATTGGGATTAATACAAGTTATTACTAGCTATATGAATAACTGTGAATGCAGCTATATTGTTGAAATTGTTGAGATTGTTAAAACCATCAAAAATGCTTCCTTAGAAACCTATTTATTAACACGGATAGTTTATTTTTATAATCAGTCCGGACAGGAAACTAAAGTTATTTACCTTTATCCTCAAATAGTTCCCAAAATTGAGCGCATGAAAGACAGTCCTGCCAAAACTAGCTTTATGGCTGGTATATATTCGGGATACGCTAAAGCAGGTCAATATAACCAAGCCCTAGATTTTGTAAGAAAAATTAAGCATCCAGAAACGAAAGTACAGGCATTACTTGACATCGTAGATATATACGCAGCAGTAAATAGTCATTAGTCACCAGTCAAAAGTAAGAAGTTAGTAATTCCCCTCTCCCTTCTTCCCTCTTTAGCGAAAAAAAGGGGTTTCAAGTCTCTCATTTTAATGGGAATCATCAAAAAATTTTTCCGAATTTCAAGCTCCGCCCTTTCCAGGCGGAGCCAATTCAAAATCCAAAATCCAAAATCCAAAATCGGGAGACCGATCGCTAAAATTAGGGCTGTCGGCAAATCCCAAACACGGAAGTGTAACCGTGCAGAAAAGTGTTACCTGCTACTGGGCCAATTTCGCCATTACAGAAGAAACCACCGATCGGAACATTTTTCAGGTAACGGCGGAACATCCGGGAGTCAAAATTGGGAGACCCGTAAAGTCCCTCTCCCCGTCCCAAACAGGAAAACATCAAAGCACCGGCTCCTTTATTTGAATCAGGTGTTTGTTGCTGATAGCGCCGTAGCAACATTTCCAAATCGTCAGCAGAAGTGTGAGCGTCGCGCAAGTGAAATTGGATACGCTGACCCGGACGGACGCGATCGCCAATTGCGATCGCCCCAACTCTGGGATCGACCCCCAGCAGATTGCGAATCAAAAAATCTCCGTGTTCCAAATCCTGCTTGAACTCATCCCGCGCCACACCCACAAACAGGGAATTCTGCGCCAGCATCCGATCCTCCTCGCTCAGAGTTTGGATCAAATCCCGTAACACATCCAAAGGTTTGCGGGGTTTTCCGCTACCCCCCACTTGAGCAGTTACAGGCACCTCCAATTCCATCACAACATTCCGCTCTCCCGCTATCACCGTGTAAGGTTCGCCGATCGGACGGCATCCCTGCGCCACAATCGTTTCCACAACAAGATTACCGCTGAGGGCAACACCCACAGTTCCTTCCCGGTGCAGCCGATAATTGCAAAACAAGCCAGAACTGCCGCCGACAGCACTACCGCTTGCCAATCCACCCACTTTGATCGATCCCGGATAAGCAAAATCCAGACCTTGAATTAAATCGTTAATGCCAGATGTAAAGGGATCGGCTAACAAAACAAACTGAGGTTCTGCTTGTGGCAATACACCGATTAAATCCACCCACGTATCTGGCGAACTATCCAAATCCGGCAATGATTCGGGAAGGACGTGAAAAGTGCGGACATTTACTCCGGGTAAGGACATTAAACTCAAGCTTAAGCCTGGTTCTCCCTCAATTTCCTGCACCTCTCCCTGTCGATTGACGCCAATCACACCACCGCCACCGCAACCAATTATGGCCGGTACCGATAGCACCTCCCGGAATAAAGGCATCAGCCTGGTATACTCGCTGGCAAAAGCAGACGAAATAAACACCACAGCCAGATCTGCTGACGCCTGCAACGATTGATTGGCACGTTCTGCAACTTCCTCTACAGCCGCTTCTAAAGAAGGACGGGTTGACAGAGCGTTTGCCCACTTTATCTGGTTGGTCATGGGTTTTACCATCGTCCTAAAGTTTAATGTTGTTTTTAGTCTAGGGACTTTCGGCTTAAGCTTTTACTTTTTGGAGCGATAAGGTTTACGCTTATCTATAAATTGCAGCTTAACCCCGGTATATCGCCATATTAGCGCTCCCAGAATTCTCACAAACTATTTTTGAGCCTAAAATCGTCTCTGATGTGTTTCTGGAGCGCTTTTCACATGGGTAAAGCTACTTCGGCTCAGTCCTCTATTTTCCCTTTTTTCCACCAGCCGCAGCAAAATTACTTACCCGTACCTGGCGATCGCTCGTTAAGAAGTGTTAACCTATAACTACAACAAGCAATGGCGTGTAAAGCCCGCCTGGGGAGCAATCAACCGTTAAATCTTAAGAAAAAACCGCAATACCAATTCGATCGACCGGTTGAAGGTATGAATGGAATAAAGCCTCTGCTAAGAACCGTCCTCCCAGGTAAGATTTATCAGAAGGCTCAATCTGAAAGATTGACAGCTCTGATTGACAAAAACGATCTCAGAAAATAACAGCGTATGAGCAACATCCAAGAAAAAATCGACCAAGAGCGCGACCAAGCTCGTCAAGTCTGCGATGTCAGCGGTAGCAACTCTAAAGAGTGTGCTGCTGCTTGGGATGCTGTAGAAGAACTGCAAGCAGAAGCTTCTCATCAGCGCCAAAGCAAAAAGAAGAATTCCCTTGAGCTATATTGCGATGACAATCCCGATGCCGCTGAGTGTCGGTTGTACGAAGACTAAAATCCCTTAGTCTTAGAGATGATTCTGGCTGTGAGAACCCTAAGTTTTTCACAGAAACGCTCGCAATTTTGAGCAACCGAACTTCCAAGTAGAAGTTCGGATTGCTTATTTTTTGATGTTTGGAAAAGAACTTCTGTATGATGCCAGCAATAGAAAAACTATGCAAAATAACCCTTGGTTTGCACCGCTAGTCTGGATGGACTACCGACTGGCGGTATTATTTACTGTTATTGTGCCTTTGATTCTGCTAATTTGGGCTTTTGTCAAAAAAAACGAAGCTATTCAAAGGCTTTTAATTATTTACTGGCGAGTTGCTAGCCTTCTGGCAATCACAGTTTACCTGATGATTAACGCCATACCGATTAGCTTTGTAACTGGTATCGTAGCGCGTCTGCTCATTCCCGTATCATTGTGGTTTTGGGCGGATATCAATGAAGAAATTAACGACTTACCCCAACGCGAATTAAAGTTAGCTATTACATCATGGCGTTGGGGGATAACAGTTTACAGTCTGCTGGGAGCGATTTTGGGAACTCCTTTCCTCACCTGTGCAATTTCGTCTAAGCAAGCACTACTGTCAAACCCGTTTTGTCGAGTTTGGCTAGATCCGCCTTGGGGTTACAAGCAGATATTCCATGCCAATACAAATGAGGCATTTTTGGGTTTTTTGGCGATCCTTGCATTGATTATTTATGTTAGTTACTTGAGTTACTTTATATTTTTCAGATTGGGCAAACAAGGACGCTCAGCAATGGAACAATAATAGCTAGCCAATGGCTGAGGGATAGTGGAAGATAGAAATCACAAGATATTAGCTATTAGCTATGAACCATTACCCCTGAGCAATCAACAAATAACTAACGATCGCTAAAACTTTATGACCAATTCTGTTGGCCAACGTCTGGAGCGATACACTCTCAGGCGTCCGCAGGAAGTACTGCTCGTGACAGCTGAAATTGCAGGTGAAGAAGACCGAGTTGCCATTTTCAAAGGTTATTCCAGTTCCTTAATGCGTCCGACATCTTTCGATGCGGATGTGCCGATATTGCCATCAGAGGCAAAAATTATCAGGATCGACAGGTTAGCAAGTCCTTATAACCCGGATTCTCCTCGCTATATCGAACAAGGATTGACGTGGGAGACATTCCAACCCCTGTTGTCAGAAGTCGGTGTTTGAGTCGGTTTAGTCTTAGTAAAATCGTCTCATTCTAGCAATACAGGTTTGCTTTCCCAGGCTTAACTGGAAAAGCTAGAAACTATCAGGCAGACAAGTGCAGAAGGTATGGTAATTCCGGAAAGTGTTATCCTCCAGTGTAAGTAAGTGTGTTGTGTGGAGTGTTTATAAAGATATGGTAAAAAGCCCCGTTCGGACTCAAGTGTCTAGCCCTTCGGAATCACCATTCTGCTTGGCTGAATCGATCCAATCGGCAAAACCGCTCAATAGCAATCGCGGTTGGAACCCCTTAAGTTTGCCCGGAACGCCGCTTTTTGGCACAGATGGGATTCGGGGAAGAGTGGGAGAGTTGCTCAATGCCGAACTAGCCCTACAAGTGGGTTATTGGACAGGTCAAATGCTGCGATCGACCTCTGCAAATGGCAACGCTTTGGGGCCGATCGTTCTGGGCCAAGATACCAGAAACTCCAGCGATATGTTAGCAATGGCACTAGCCGCCGGTCTTACCTCTGCCGGATTGGAAGTTTGGCATTTGGGTGTATGCCCCACGCCCTCTGTAGCTTATCTGACCAGTGTGACTGAGGCAGCAGGAGGAGTGATGATCTCCGCCAGTCACAACCCGCCAGAAGACAACGGGATTAAAATTTTTGGCCCGGATGGTACAAAGTTGCCCAAAGAATGGCAAGAAAAAATTGAAGCAGGACTGCGGGGTCAGCTCGGTAATTTGGCGGCGAATGCTTGGGGTAGGCACTACCATCGTCGGGAGTTGTTGGGTAGCTACGCCGAGTCGCTTCAGAAACCTCTGCTGCCAGATATCGATCTGCGGGGAATGCGAATTGTGCTGGATCTGGCATGGGGGGCAGCTGTGGGAATAGCACCCCAAGTGTTCGCCGATATGGGGGCAGAGGTGATTTGCTTGCATGACAGTGCAGATGGCGATCGCATCAATGTCAACTGTGGTTCGACCCATCTCGAACCCCTCCAAAACGCTGTCAAACAATATCGGGCAGATATGGGATTTGCCTTTGATGGAGATGCCGATCGCGTATTGGCAGTAGACTCTCAAGGTAGAGTTGTGGATGGCGATCGCATCCTCTATTTCTGGGGGAAAACTCTGGCAGCAGCAGCACAACTGCCCAAAAATATGATTGTGGCTACCGTGATGGCTAACCTGGGTTTTGAAAGAGCTTGGAAAAATCTAGGCGGTGAATTCCTGCGGACGCCAGTGGGAGATCAGTACGTCCATGCAGAAATGCTCCGTCACGGTGCTATGCTGGGCGGCGAGCAATCCGGACATATCCTCTGCCGTCATTATGCCGTCAGTGGCGACGGTCTGCTCACTTCGTTGCATTTGGCGGCGTTGGTAAAACGGATGAATGCTTCTCTATCCGAATTGGTCGATGGCAGCTTCCAAACTTACCCGCAACTATTGAAAAATGTCAGGATGGAAGATCGGGATCGCCGCGTTAACTGGAAAAACAGCGACGCTCTCACCAATGCGATCGCACAAGCAGAAGCTGCAATGGGAGACTCTGGCCGTATCTTAGTTCGCGCTTCCGGAACCGAACCTTTGATCCGCGTTATGGTGGAAGCCGTCAGCGCCGAACTCGCCCACCACTGGGCTGACAATTTAGTTCTAGCCGTTCAACAATATCTATAAAAGTCAAAAGTCAAAATTCAAAAGTCAAAAATAAGAGAAAGAGGGAGTATGGGAGATATAACAGGGGGATAGAAGCGATAACAGGCAAAATATGGCTCAATAAGAACCAATAGATTCCTAGTTTTGACTTTTGACTTTTGGCTTTTTCTATCCCTTTCTCCGTGTCCCTACAAAATTCTTAACAAAAAGCCGCAGCTAAAAGAGAAGTTGCCTGCGGCTTTTCTTTGGTATAATAAATTACTACGTTTGTATAGAAGTACACTAAACGCTTTTGCTTTTGAGCGGATATTTTTTTTAGTTACTGCATGGAACCTTGTCTTTGCGGCCACAGTCATCACTGAATAAAAAACTTTCATAATTTTGATAATTTTTTGAAGCGAGTGTAGCAAATATAAAGGCTTTTTTGTATTTATCGCTTCCAGAACTTAGTAAAAAACTTTATGGGTCAAGCTTCTACAAATGCCAAAATCTAGAATTTCCTTCATTTGGGGCTATTACCCGTGCTTGATTTCACCACAGACTTAGAGGTCGATCGAATTGCCACAGCCAGAGCGATTAGTGCCGCAGTTGTCAATGTGAGCGGTCGCCAGCGAATGCTGTCTCAAAGAACCGCGCTGTTTTCGCTCAGATTGGTTTGCACGCAAGATCGGGTTGAGTGGGAAAGGTTGCGTTCTGTGTTGCGGGATGCGATCGATTTAATGGAAAAGTCCCACAAAGGATTGATCGAGGGCGATCCTGACTTGAAACTACCAGGAAATCCTTCATCGGTAGTAAAAGCAATGTACTTTGAACCACCTCTGAACTTAGATCGACAAGTTCGTAAATTCATCCTTGAAGTTAGAGCCTTACTGCAAGCGGAACAAAGTCAACTGACTCAGGATAATCCTCATTTGCGCTACATCCTTAACGCTACATCCGACGAACTGCTAGATGCTCTGGATGCCGTTGTCAGTCAGTATCAAACAGAAAGCGAAGCCGAGCAGTTAGCGCTTGATATCAATCAGATCGAACTTTATCAGCACAGCTGCGCTGCCACAGCAGCCGCCCAAGCGCAAGCGCAAGAATTGGAAAAGGCACTGCGCGATTTACAACACGAGCGGACTAAGCTGATTCATACCGAAAGAATTTCCAGTCTCGGTCAATTGGTTGCCAGTCTTGCCCATGAAATCAACAATCCGGTTAACTTTATTTACGGAAACTTGACTTACACTAGCAACTATGTAAAAGACTTACTCACTTTGTTGCATCTTTATCAAGAAGAATATCCCAATTCCAGCTGTGTGATTCAAGCCAAGATTGCAGATATTGACCTCAATTTTCTCATCGAAGATTTGCCGCAAGTTATATCTTCAATGAAAGTAGGTGCCGATCGCATCCGTCAGATTGTTTCATCGCTGCGAACTTTCTCTCGAATGGATGAAAAGGAAATGAAGCTGGTAGAGCTTCACGAGGGCCTTGATAGTACGCTGTTGATCTTGCAAAGTCGTCTCAAAGGCAAAAGCGATCGGCCTCAGATCGAAGTAACCAAAGAGTACGGCGATTTGCCTTTGGTGCAATGCCACGCAGGTCAAATTAATCAAGTATTCATGAACCTTCTGAGCAATGCCATTGATGCCTTAGAAGAAAGTGGAAAATGGGGAGAAGCGCAGAGAGGGAGATATACCCATTACGCATTACCTCAGATTCGCATTCGTACAGAAGTCCTACATCCCGATTATGTGACTGTGCGGATTGCCGATAATGGGCCAGGTGTGACAGAGGAAGTAAAAGCGCAACTATTTGACCCCTTTTTCACTACCAAGCCGGTAGGTAAAGGAACTGGGTTGGGGTTGTCGATCAGCCATCAGATTGTCGTAGAAAAACATAGAGGGTCACTCCAGTGCGTCTCAGAACCCGGACAGGGAACTGAGTTCTGCATTGAAATTCCTATTACTCACAAGCAAAGATCTGCCAATTTTGGGAATAAAAGTTTCGTGCCTGTACCATCTCCCGCAGCTCCTACATTGCAAGGCACTGCGGAAGATAGCGCAAATAAGGAGAGTGCAGCCAGCTCAAACCAAGCAAAAACCAGGAATCCTCCGGGCATTCGCGGCATTTGCGGTTAGCTTTACTCGTTGTCTGCTCGGACTGGTAACGGCTAATCCCCGATCGTGTCTTTTGTTATCTTTGTGAACTAAGGCCCCCACTATAGCTGTACTGAGCTTGGTGGTAGTAGGAAAGGCTTTTTCAGGGTATTTGTGCTTATCAATCGAGTCAGACCAATTTGCAATTTTGTAAATTTTGATTCATTTTGCTCGCCCAATCCAAAATATTATATAAATTTAAACCCAAATTAAAGCAAATTTATCAGAAAAATTTGGCTTTAGTTTAAAATAAAAAGTTGATTATAAGTCAAATTTTAAATGGTTAAGAATTACTGACTTAACAATTTTTACCAAAAATTAAGCATTTGCATAAAAAAGCTTAAAACTTATACGCAACTAATACTAGAAAAGGCTTACCAATGCAGAAGAGTTTAAGCAATTTGGACACAAGAATCAAATGTTCTTCAGGTATAACTATGCTAGGCTCTATATCCCTTCTACCTCGGCTATCCCCTGTGCTCCCTTATGCAGATCGATGTGAAATTGCTTGGATTCAAGATCCCCAAAAACGGAGCGCATTGATGCGAAAAGTTATTGAGCGCATCTGGAACTCTCTGGAAATAAAAGTAGGAGCGATACATGGGTCGTTTCTACTTCAAACGGCAGTGGAAGAAGTAGCCAACCTGTTACATTTAGATTGTTGTAGTTTTTTGTGGTACTTTCCGGAAACGCAAAGGGTTCAAGTAGTCTACGAGGAAGTTCGCAGTCATCAAAAATCTATACAATCTATACAGTGGGGGTATGATTGGATAGAAATTTTTGGCTCGGCAGCAAGTACGCTCACCCAAGGCCAATTGGTAGTCAACTGCGGCTCGTATCCAGCACCATCAGCCTACGGCGGTATTATTAGACTGCTTTCGCGATTGCAGATTGGAGGATTTGCAAAACCCAAATTGAAACTGAACAGGGCAGGGGTTTCCCCTAGCTTACAGATGCAGAGAGACTTCGCCACCCTGTTGGTGCCTGTCTGTAAGGATAGTAGGGATGGAACATCTGGGCAGGAAAGCAGAATAGGATTGATTGCCTGTTTGCGCGATCGCCCTCGTCATTGGTCATCAGCTGAAATTGAAATCGTGCAATTGCTCGCCCAGCAGTTGGAAATCGCCATTCGTCAGACTCAAGTTTACGAACAAAGTCAAAAACAAGCGCAGCGAGAAAAACTGATTAACCAAATTACCAGCCAAACTCGCCAAACGTTCGATTTGGAGACAATTTTAACTTCTGCGATCGGCCAGCTGTTGGACGCCTTGGAAGTAGACCGATGTCTGGTTCACTTGGTAGAAGACTGTCGCGAACCAGAGCGAGGAAGTAAAGGAGAATGCCAAATTTCCATTGGCCAATTTTCCCAAACGAAATCGGAAAGTTTTTGGGAAACAGCCCATCGAGCTGCCTACCGACGCCAGCATCTTTACGAGGTTTATCGAGAACCGTTTTTTGCCTCCATAGATGATTTCGATACCCAAGGGCCGATTACGCAATGGGTAATTCAGCATCTTCAAACGGTTGTTATTAACGATATTACTCAAGATCCGCGCATCGGTACGCAAAATGAAGAATACCAAAAAGCTAGTATTAAATCTTCTTTAGTTGTGCCAGTACAGGCTAATAACGTACTGCACGCCATTCTTTATCTAAACCAATGTTCGTACAATCGGTATTGGTCTAAAAGCGATCGGGAATTAGCCGAAGCAGTTGCTAACCAATTAGCTATCTCGATCCAACAAGCTTGTCTTTATGCCCAAACTCGCGCCTCAATGGAGCGAGAGTCTTTTCTAAGGTTAATCAGCGATCAAATTCGCCGCACTCTCAATTTAAAAACGATCTTACAGACAGCTGTGCGGGAGGTACAAAGCTTATTAAATACAGATCGGGTAGCAATTTATCAATTTACGGAAGACTGCCAAGGTGAGGTGGTTGTAGAACAAACAAAAAACAACAACATCTCTATTCTGGGACAAATGACTCAAAATAGTTGTTTACCGAGTAAGTGCGTTTATCCATACCAAGGAGAAAGAGTAGAGGCTATTAATGATGTATTTAATGGCGACTTAGATGACAGTTACATCAACTCACTGCGGCAATTACAAGTGCGAGCCAGTTTGGTTGTACCTATACCTAGAACGGAAGAATTAGTAGAAACTGCAAATGATAAAGGAGGAGAAAGGGAGCCAAATTCCGCTAGTTTCCCTCTCCCTGCTTCCAGTTCTGTCTGGGGCTTGCTGATCGTCCACGAATGTCAAAAGCCGAGAGTTTGGCAAGAGTGCGAAATAGAGTTGTTACAACAGCTGGCCACTCAGGTAGCGATCGCCATTCAGCAAGCAGAACTGTACGAGCAAGCTCAAAAAAGTGCCACATCGGCTCAAACAAAAGCAGAAGCCTTGGAAAGAGCCATATACGACCTCCAACAGACGCAAGCGCAATTAATTCAGACCGAAAAAATGTCGAGTCTCGGCCAGCTGGTGGCCGGTGTGGCTCACGAAATCAACAATCCAGTCAATTTTATCTACGGGAACCTAACCTACGCAAACAAGTACAGCCAAGACCTGCTAAGGTTAGTAAATCTTTATCAACAAAATTATCCCGAACCTGCCTCTGAGATCCAAGAGTGCGCCCAAGATGTCGATTTGGAATTTATTATTGAAGACTTACCCAAAATTCTATCCTCGATGGAAGTGGGTGCCGATCGCATTCGTCAAATTGTCCTCAGCTTGCGGAATTTCTCCCGCATTGACCAAGCCGAAATGAAACCGGTGGATATTCACGAGGGTATTGACAATACGCTGTTGATCTTGCAAAATCGTCTGAAAGCTAACGCGAGTCGTCCTCAAATCGAAGTTATCAAAGAGTATGGCAACTTGCCCCTGGTAGAGTGCTATGCCGGACAGCTCAATCAAGTGTTTATGAACCTTTTGAGTAATGCGATCGATGCGCTAGAAGAGTTAGAAAATGCTAACGTTCCGACGTTAGAAGGTTTCAGCCCTACCATTCGCATCTGTACGCAGATGTTACAGCCCCGTTATGTCACGGTGAGAATAGCCGATAACGGGCCGGGAATAGCCCCACCAGTAAGGGCTCGACTGTTTGATGCCTTCTTCACCACTAAGCCTGTCGGACGGGGTACAGGGCTTGGCTTGTCCATTAGCTATCAGATTGTCGTCGAAAAACACAGAGGAGCCCTCTGGTGTGAATCAGAACTCGGAAAAGGCTCGGAGTTCTGGATTGAGGTTCCGGTCTGTCCAGATCGGTAGACTTCTTTGCCGCTCAACTCATTCACAATCAGTTAAGTACTCAAACAACATCTGCCATTGGGTACAGTGAAAACCTACCCAATGCCAGGTTTATAGTACATAAAAAATATTGTTTTACTTACTATAATTTAGTAAGGCTAGCTGTATAATAAACATCTTTTTTCATAAAACTTCCCACTTTTAGTAGTGCAGAAAACAGCCTATAAAGCTCCCTTTAGCATATCGTGACTGATTATGGTGTGTTTTAAAACACAAAATTAAGTGACTGATATCACGACTAACCTATGCTACGTTTAGCAGCGCTTTATCGTATATATCAAAATATACTTGTTTATACTCTTACCTTCCCATATGTGTACTTCGGACTTAACCGCCGACCGTTAAGGTTTAAAAGTTAAGGTAACGCAAACAAGGACGGACTGTGCAGTGCATCAAAAGTAAGCGGTCATAATTCAATAAATTGTGAATTTAAGAGGAGTTCAGAAAATGAAATTTACAAAAAAAAATTTTAGCAAGAATTTATACTTTGATTTAATTAGGGAATGGAGAGAACTTTTTTTAATTAAAATAATCTTACTAACACTCATAAATATAATATGGTTTTGGCTAAAGTTATTAATTAGATTTTTAGAATATTTTTCCTCATATAAAACACTAAAAAAAATAAATCTTGCTGCGATATACCGAGGCCAGAAACATATTTATACTTTAAAAAAGCCACAACAAAATATGAAAATTAACCCCGAAAAATTTATAGACTATCGTCAGCAAATATGCGATTGTTTACGCAACGCCAAGACCAAAGTGCAAGCTAAATTGCTAACTCTCAAACAGCCGAACAATAAATTAGAAAACCCAGTCCAAGAGGGCACAGATGAATTACGCATAGCCTTTCAAGAATTGCAGAACAAAATTGCAGAACTTAAGCGAGCAGAAGAAGAACTTAAAGAATCGCTTTCTCTTCAACGAGCAGCTCTTGAATCAACTGTTGACGGCATTCTTGTGGTTAATAAAAATAGAAAAATAGCAACTTATAATCAAAAATTCGTACAGATGTGGCGGATTCCTGCTGATATTATAGCCTTAAAAGATGACAAAGAAGCCCTATCTTTTGTCGTCTATCAGCTAAAGGACCCCGAAAGTTTTCTTGCTAAAGTAGGCGAAATGTACGCCCAACCGGAGGCAGAATCTTGCGATATTTTGGAATTTAAAGATGGCAGAATTTTTGAACGCTATTCAAAGCCTCAGCGTCTGGGAGAAGAAATTGTTGGCCGAGTTTGGAGCTTTAGGGATATTACAGAACGGCGGATGGCAGAGGAAACTATTCGCTATCAGGCTCTGCACGATCTTTTAACCGATTTGCCTAACCGAATACTGTTCAACGAGCGGTTGTCTGGGGCATTAGTAAATGCAAAAAGCAACCAAGGAATGATGGCTGTGATGTTTCTAGATTTGGATCGTTTTAAAACAATCAACGATACCTTAAGTCACGCCTGCGGCGATCAGTTGTTGCAAATGGTTGCCGAACGTCTCACAAGTTCGCTATGGCAGCACGATACGGTTGCTCGCTGGGGAGGGGATGAATTTACTCTGCTGCTACCTCAAATTTCTTGTGCAGAAGATGCTGGTAGAATCGCCCAGGTAATTCTAGATACTCTTAAGCAGCCTTTTAATATCGAAGGACATCAACTTCATATTAGCAGCAGTATTGGTATTTCTTTGTATCCCCATGATGGGCAAGATGGGGAAACACTTTTAAGAAATGCCGATGCCGCCTTACATAGAGCGAAAGAACAAGGTCGCAATAATTACCAGTTTTATACTGCGGCTATGAATTCTCACGCTTCGGAACTGTTGATGTTAGAAAATGAGCTGCACCAAGCTCTAGAACGAGGAGAATTTGTTGTTTACTACCAACCTCAGATTAATACCAACACAGGTAAGATCGCTCAAATGGAAGCTTTGCTGCGTTGGCAGCATCCTGAGTTCGGGTTAGTTTCTCCAGCAAAGTTTATTCCTTTGGCTGAAGAAAACGGTCTCATCATACCGATAGGCGAATGGGTACTGCGGACTGCCTGCACTCAAATTAAGGCTTGGCAGGATGCAGGTTTGCCACCTTTATCCGTAGCAGTTAACCTTTCTGCACGGCAGTTTCAGCAACCCAATTTAGTGGAAATTGTGGCGCGTGTTTTGCAGGAAACAGGTCTGGAGAATCATTTTTTAGAGTTAGAAATTACTGAAAGCGTTGCGATGCAAAATGTGGATTTTAGTAGGGCAATTTTGCAAGAATTGCACAACATGGGTGTGTCTATTTCTATGGATGATTTTGGCACTGGATATTCTTCTCTCAGTTATTTGAAAAAGTTCCCGCTTGATAAACTAAAAATTGACCAGTCTTTTGTGCGCGAGCTGGCGACCGATCCCAACGATGGGGCTATTATTGCGGCGATCGCTGCTTTGGGAAAAGTATTGAATCTTACAATGGTGGCGGAAGGGGTGGAAACAGAAGAGCAAAGGGATTTCTTGCGAAGTCTTGAATGCGAATATATGCAGGGTTATTTGTTTAGCAAGCCGCTATCGCCTCAAGATGCAACCGAACTGCTGCAAAATTATCGATCTAGCCCAAACCCAGTTATAATTTCTTCTAGCTATTGTTCTCTTTGCTTCAATAAGCGCTTTAAGAAAGGATTTGTGCGATAATTGAAAGCTGGCGATCGGTAATCGCTTTTTGCTTGATGTCGGTAAGCAATCTCCCTCCAGAAGTTCGCAAGTTTGTCCCTTACCGCCTTTTGCGCGTTTAGCAGAAATAATTTTTGTTTTCACGAGTTTTTCACATTTAATCACTACACTAAAAATAACTGAACCTACTGAACTTTAGAGCCCAAAACTTCCTAGATAGTCAGGGAATAAATTTATGATGCAAGTCCAGCTTTATTTAGTTACCCATAGCATCTCCGAACTATTTGTTAAAGCTAGTAAATCTGGAAAAATGACTGCGAGCGAGTATTATAAACTAATAGCCACACTCGCAGAAGTTTCAATTAACGAAGAAGATTATCGTTCCGCGAAACGACTTATTCATGCCGTGCGTAGAGGATGGGTGCAAGTCGTGGGTATTGATGCGGCTGGGGAGAATAATACCAGCTGCTTGCCTAGCACAGGATATTAAAACAAAAAAAGACGCGATTATTCGCGCCTCTTCAAACTAAAAACTAATACCTGAATACCTTCTCAAGACTATAGTTTTGTGCCGCATTCAGGACAAAAATTATTACTACCCACATTCTTAGCACCGCAATTAGTGCAATAAATTAACTCGACGGCTTTCTCCAACTTCTTGCGTTCTGGCAAACCAATCATTTGAGAATTGCTCTTACCGGGTGCTACCATCGGATAGCAGTTTTCATCCCTCTTAACGCGGACATCGAGCAAGACGGGGCCATTGTGCGCCAGCATTTGGGCGATCGCATCCTTAAGTTCTGCTCGACGCGATACAACTATCCCCTTAATTCCATAGGCATCTGCCAGCTTCACAAAATCCGGCATTCCGACTTCCATATTAGAGGACGAGTAGCGCTCCTGATAGAATGCTTGCTGCCACTGGCGCACCATTCCCTGCCAACCATTATTTACGATTGCAATCTTGACATTTATACCATACTGTGCTAAAGTTCCGAGTTCCTGAATATTCATCTGCACGCTGGCATCACCGGCAACGCAGATCGCCTCTTCATTGGGCAGTGCCATCTTCACACCCATTGCCGCCGGTACACCGTAACCCATAGTGCCCAAACCAGCACTGGAAATCCAGCGACGCGGGCCTGTTTTGAGGAATTGCGCGGCCCACATTTGGTGCTGACCGACATCGGTAGTGTAGTAAGCATGAGGCGCTTGACGTCCCAACTCGGCAATTACTTCTTGGGGCGAAATAACATCCGGATATTCCGGCACAATCAAAGGATAATCTTCACGCCAGCGATCGATCCTTTGCAACCACTCCCTAGTTTGAGTGGCGTTGCCGGAAGCACCAGTTTCGTGACATCGACGCAGCACATCCATCAGCACCTGCCGCACATCGCCCACAATGGGAACTTCTGGAACCCGGTTTTTGCCAACTTCAGCAGGGTCAATATCGATATGAATTACCTTGGCGCGAGAAGCAAACTCATCCAACTTGCTGGCCACCCGATCGTCAAAACGAGCCCCCACAGCAATCAGCAAGTCGCACTCGCTCACGGCAAAGTTAGCATAAGCCGTCCCGTGCATCCCCAACATTCCCAAAGCGAGGGGATGGTTTTCGTCAAAAGCCCCCTTACCCATCAACGTTGTGGTCACCGGAATTTGGAACCGCTCAGCCAATTCCATAATTTCTGTATGGGCACCCGATGCGATCGCCCCACCTCCCACATACAGCAGAGGTTGCCGCGCTTCCCGAATCAAACTTACCGCTTGGTTAATTTGGCGGGGATTGCCCTTCACCGTCGGACGGTATCCAGGGATCTTCACCGAACCCGGTTCGACCGGCACGTAGTCAAACTCTTCCAATCCCACATCCTTGGGAACATCGATCAAAACCGGCCCCGGACGTCCCGTGCTGGCGATGTGGAATGCTTCCGCCACGATCCGCGCCATGTCTCTGGGGTCACGCACCACATAGGAATGCTTGACTATTGGCAGCGTAATGCCGTAGATATCCGTTTCCTGAAAAGCATCGGTGCCGATCGCCGCCCGACCCACCTGCCCGGTGATAATTACCATTGGAATCGAATCCATGTGTGCCGTGGCAATACCCGTTACCAGGTTAGTCGCTCCAGGGCCAGAAGTACCGAAGCAAACTCCCACCTGACCCGTAGCACGCGCATAGCCATCCGCCGCATGGGCAGCGCCTTGCTCGTGTCTGACCAGGATATGCTTTATGCCACCGGCAGCTTCGGCGCGGTACAGCTCATCGTAAATTGGGAGAATCGCACCCCCTGGGTAGCCAAAAATATGTTTGACGCCGTGGCGCTTGAGACTGTCAATTAGGGCGAAGCCACCGGTTGCACGCCTAACAGTCTCCTTCGATGTATTTTCTTCGCCACCACAGGATTCTCTTTGAGACACGGTTTGGGAAGACACGGAGAGGGCACCTCCAAATTGGGTAAGTCAATGTAGATCGGAAAATTGTATTTAATAATACTTTAGTATTTCGGATCGCAATCGATCGGGGTTGGAGCGGCGGCAAAATTTTGAGACCGCCACACCAGCCAATTCAATTGTGATACCTATTTCGGGAGAGAAAATTCCTGCTATGCGGCTTCGTAATATTTCTAAATCACATCTTGCAAGACATGGCGGGTATTCCGCCAAGCCCAAACCCCAGCCACGCAGACAAGTAGACTCATCCCCAAGAGAACTACGCGCAAACCCAGGTTAGCACCTCCTTCGTCGGCTCCCAAGAGATTGTTAAGGGCGTCGGTTAATGGTCCTGTAATGGCGAGAGGCAAACTCAGAGCGATGTTAACCGCATTGTTTTCAAAGCCAAACACAGTACCGCGCATATATTCTGGCGTTTGCTGTTGAATCACCGTCTGCATTGGCACGCCGATCAAAGCCGCTCCCACACCTAAGAATACACTTAAGCTCAAACCCAGCCAGATTTTGGTCGTTAAGGTAAACATGGCCAAAACAAAGCTCATAATAAAAAAACCGACCAACGGTAAGGGTTTGCTGTGCAGCCGATCGCCCCAATACCCTAAAATGCCCGCACCGAAGACCATTCCTATCCCAGCTGCCCCCAACAAGAAGCTAAATTCACCATTTTCGTTATTCAGACCGATTTGGGGTGCCAGTTCGATCGCCAACACCGTTAGCGCGGCAAACACTGAGTATAGAATCGTCAACTGTACCATAGCGTTACTTACCAGGCGGTTGTGCTTCAAATAGCGCAAGCCAGCCTTTAAATCGGTTAGGGGATGGACAGCAACCTGCTTATCCGCAATCCTTTTTTCTTTCGATCGCATGAATTGAATTATTACTGCTGACAGCAGGTACAATCCACCAACGAAGATTTCTCGACCGTAATCTCCCCCCCACTTGTGTGCCACATTGAGCATTGGGCTGCCAATAATCATACCCACAATCAGAGCGCCCATCGTTGATGCTGCAAATAAAGCATTCGCCGACATCAATTCTTCATGACGCACCACCAGCGGGATAGCCGCCTGCTCGGCGGGAGCAAAAAATTGCGTTACAGTCGAAATCGCAAACGTTAGCAACAACAAGATCAAAAACTGTTCTGGCTGTTTTGGTAGCAACGCCAGCACTATAATCAACAGCTCCCTAATTACATTGCTGGCGATCATCGTTTGCTTCTTGGAGAACCTGTCTACAAATATCCCAGCTCCCGATCCAAACAAAATCGCCGGCAGCGTGAACGCGACCATCGCCGCCGATCGCATAGAATTGCCAAAGCCCTGCTGTGCTTGTTCTTGATACTCTGCCACCAGGGAAATTAGCAAAATAAAGAAAACCTTATCCGCCACTTGGGACACGATCTGCCCAATCCACAGCGCCATAAAAGGTCTTTTTTTTAGTAGATTCCCAAACCCGTTACTAGAAGCAGTGGAAGGGTCAGTTGGAAACATAACAACGTTAATAACTGCAATTGACTAACACCAAGTTACCTGCTTTTCCCGCTTAGAGCTAGCTGGGGGAAGAGAGGGGAGGTGGGGGAGTGGGGAGGAAAGTCAAAAGTCACTCAGTCAAAAGTCACTCAGTCGAAAGTCAAAATTCCTCCCTTTTCCCTTTTCCCTAGTCCCGACGCCCTAGTCCCCAGTCCCTCTCTTCCCCATACCGCTCTAACAGCATAGTCAAAAATTGGGCTGCACTGAGACGTTTTCGCTGTTCGGATTTCCCGCATTCGGAGTGTATCCACCAACCGATCGTTGTCTGAGGCGATCGCCAAAGTTCCAAATGCGTCACTTCTGGGTCAGCATAGAAATTATCTTCCCCAGTTCCCAGTACAGCAGAACTCCAATGTGTAAAATAATCGTGGCTAAGTCGGTGAATGGGAAAGTTACCCCCCAAAGGTACACCCCAGCCATCTAAAGCGATAAACGCTTTCACATTACCTGTTAATGCCTGCCACATCCAAGCCGCTCCAATCGCACCAACAACACCAGCGCTGAAACTAATAAATACTAGCGGTACGGGCGATGAATTTCCATCAAGAGGATAGATACCGCAGTTGCCCAAAAATTGGAGGATGTGAAAGGCTGAGTATGCTGGGTATTCTTGAATCGGAAAAATCAGTATATTTTCGGTTGCTCTGCCGTTTGATAAATTACCCGACGATCGCCATAGCAATCCGTCAACAAAACTTTTCGTCAGATCCGGCTCGTGAATTCCAGGGCAAATAATCACGCTCATCAGCTTAACGCCACAGTCAGCGGTTTACAAAATTTTTTTTGCGCCACTACTTACCTTTGATTTTAGCTTGTGCATTATACAGCTTTTTCTCGAATCATCTATTTATATATACAATTTTTTATATTTTCAAAACTATGTAAACTAACCGCTGTCAGAGGATTATTTAGGGCATCCTGATATTAAGACCTTACCAATATTTGCTTCTCTTGTGATGCTTAGTAAAAAAAGAAACTATATATAAAATTTTTATGAAACCAAGAAAATTATCTAGCAGTCTGGAAATATCGGGGGATTCACCATGAGGAAATTCTCCTATGGGATGCTGCATCTGTGGCTAGCGATCGGAGTTTGCTTCTTAATCAGTACACTTCTTTTCTCGTCAGGTCTAAAGCTACAAAAAGAGCAAATTATTTTTAGCCAAATAATTTTAAGCGCAGAAATACTAACTCTAATTCTTTTGGCGAGCGCATTTTGCGTCGCTCAACTCGGCTGGCGGCGCGTCAAGGAACTGGAAGCAATCAACCAAGAACTGCAAAAAGAAATCGGCGATCGCAAGCAAGTTTTAGATGAATTATCGAAATCTAAGCACAAATACCAATCACTTGTCAACTGGATTGATGGAATTGTCTGGGAAGCCGATGCACAGACTAAAAAATTTACCTTTGTCAGCCAAAAAGCCGAGCGATTGCTGGGCTATCCGGTTAAAACTTGGTTTGAGGAGGCAAACTTCTGGAAAAACCATATCCATCCAGATGACCGAGAACAGGTACTTAACTTTTGCCATCAAAACATTCAAAGCAAAAAAGAATACGATTTGGAATATCGCACGATCGCAGCCGATGGGCGGGTAGTGTGGTTGAGGAATATTGTCACGGTAATTAGGTCGAGCGATCGACCAGTAAAAATACAGGGAGTGATGGTAGACATCACCGCACAAAAGCAAGCCCAAACAGCACTGCGAGCAAGCGAAGAACGCTATCGTCGCATCATCGAGACAGCTAACGAAGGGATCTGGGTTCTCGACGCCCAAAACCAAACAATCTTTGCTAACAAAAAAATGGCAGAAATGTTGGGTTATACCATTGAAGAAATGTTAGGTATGCCGATATTTGCGTTTACAGATGAAGAAAATCAAGCTGGTGCTGCTGCCAAAATGGAACGCCATCGACAATGTATTCAAGAACAATACGATTTTAAATTCCGCCGCAAAGATGGTTCTGACCTGTGGACAATTGTATCTGCCACTCCCATCTGCGATCGAGACGGGCAATACATAGGCACATTGGGAATGATTACCGACATCACCGAGCGCAAGCAAGCAGAGGCAGATCTGCAAGAAAGCGAAGAAAAATATCGGCTCCTATTCTCAAATGAGTTAGATGCCATTATTCTTTTTGATATAGAAACAGGTCTTTTTTTAGATGTAAATAATTCTTTTTTACAAATGTACGGATATAGCAAAGAAGAAGCCCTAAAACTGACACCAGCGGATGTAAGTACCGAAGTAGAAAACACTTATTCTGCCATCAACAAAGCCAGCATTACAGGCAGCGCACATATTTTTATTCGATGGCATAAGAAAAAAGATGGCACGGTATTTCCGGTTGAACTTTGTGCGGGAACATTTATTTGGAAGAGTCGCAAAGTACTGGAGTTTAGACTAACCGCGCTTTAAGGCGCGGTTAGTCTAAACTCCTAGCAATCCAAAACCCCTCAGCTTCTAGCTGAGTCAGAAAGAGCGATTAAATCAG
>NZ_JACJPW010000106.1 GCF_014696265.1 Aerosakkonema funiforme FACHB-1375
GCCATTAAAGTGCGTTCAGCGTTATTCAACTTGAGTTCGAGTTTGATGGCGTACATAGTTTAAATGCCTTAATATCCGGACTTGTCCTGAGAAATGGGGATTAGATCACATCTCTTCCCCTGCTTGCTCCTCTTCTAGGGGGCTGAGCAGAAGCAGGGCTGTCCAACGATCTTCCGGTCGCACCTGCAAAGCAGCAGGACTACCCGTACCTAGATAAGAGGCTATGCCCAAGTCGAGTATCCGAGTTGGGATCTGGTGAGCAGCAAGGATTTGCTGCATTAACTCCGCTTCCCAGCGGGTACGAGTGGTTTTCAGTACGATCCAAGACACAGGTTGATTTTATCATAATCCGCCGTCAGACCCCGATCCTCTATAGAGTGGGGATATAAGGCGGGTGAATTTTGTCAGTCAATCCCGATAAAATTCACAGATCGATTGACTGGAAAATTGTCTTTTTAGTGAGACAATACTAATATAAATTTACGTGGTCAGAGGTCGATACATCGTTTTTGTTTACGAGTTTAAATGCAGCGTAACTCCAGAGCAGTATCAAGCTATAGACTCAGCGATTCGTACTTCACAGTTCATCCGCAATAAATGTCTTAGAGATTGGATGGATAACAAAGGGGTGAATGGTTACGACTTGAATAAATACACTGCTAGGTTAGCTAAGAATTCCCTTTCACATCTCAAATCAACTCGACGGCAAGGCCATCTGATGCACAGCTTTGATGGGATCGCTCGCTAGGTTTTTCGACAATTAATTTTTGTCAATTTCCAGATTATTTTTGTTATTTATTCCCTTTCTTATACAGATATAAAATGTTAGTTTTTTTTAGCATATAAAACCTTCAAATCAATGGAAAAAATAGTTTTAGGTACGTAGCTAAAATATCTTCCCCGAAAAAAACAGTCAATGCAGCTCCCATTGCCAGGAAAGGGCCAAAAGGCATCAGCTGGCGGCGACTTAACAAACCAAGTGCGATCGCACCTCCACCGACAAAAGATCCGATCGCACAAGCTAAAAATCCAGCCAGCAGTAAATATTTCCAACCTAACCAAGCGCCCATCATCGCTGCTAATTTGGCATCCCCTCCACCCATAGCCTCTTGCTGAAAAACGAGCTTTCCTACCACAGCGATCGTATCAAAAAGCCATATCCCCAATACAGCACCAGCAATACCTGACCAAAGCCAGCTGGCAACACCTGCTGCACTGTATGCTGTCAGAAAACCGAGAACGCCTTTAAATACCAAACCAGTTACTAAACCCGACTGAGTGAGAGAATTAGGCAAAGTCATGGTATCCAGGTCAATCAAAGATAAAGCCAAAAGCCAACTTAAAAAAGCGCAATACCCGAAAGTTTGCCAATAGTCAAGCGTTTGACCGGATAAACCAAATCTAAACAAAACCAACAAAAATAAAATGGCGGTTGCTGCTTCCACTAAGGGATAGCGTATCGAAATGGAATTTCGGCAGTATCTACAGCGTCCCCGCAACCATATCCAGCCAAAAATCGGTACATTGTCGTAGGCTTTTAACTTATTGAGGCACTGCGGACAGCGAGAGGGAGGAAACAGTAGAGATAAACCTGCGGGCAACCTGTAAACTACAACATTGAGGAAGCTGCCCACAGACGCCCCCAGCATGAAGAAAAACACAATTATCGGTAATGCAGTGAAGATATCCATGTTTTACTGTTGTTCGATCGCGATCGACATTTCTGCCTGTTCTGATGGTAACGGCCTAGAAAAGAAATAACCTTGTCCGCATTCGCATTTTAACTCTCTGAGTTTTGCCAGTTGTTCTGCCATTTCCACCCCCTCTGCAATTACATCCATAGCCAGGTTATGCGCTAGCATAACGATGGTTCGGACAATTTCTAAACTTTCGCTATCTTCACTCATTCTGTTCACAAAAGATCGATCGATCTTGAGAGTATTTACTGGAAAGCGATGCAAGTAACTAAGAGATGAATAACCGGTGCCAAAGTCATCAATACACAACTGAATTCCCAAAGCTCTCAGTTGCGAAAATATGGCAGCCGCAGATTCAGCATTTTCAATGATAGCGCTTTCTGTAATTTCCACCTTTAAACTGCGTGCATCCAAACCAGTATCCCGCAGAATTTGGTCAATTTGCTCGATCAAATTTGATTGCCCGAATTGTTTGCTACAAAAATTAACGCTGACTGTCAAAGATGACGTAGTGGGTATTTGCTTTTGCCATGTTCGCATTTGACGACACGCCTCCCGCAGCACCCACCAGTCTATTTGCACCAGCAACCCTGTTTCTTGGGCCAGCAGTATAAATTCTGCCGGTGCAAGTAAGCCGCGTTGAGGATGCTGCCAGCGTACCAGCGCTTCAAAACCGACAATTTTGTTAGTTACCAGCGATACGATCGGTTGGTAGTATAACCGAAATTCTTGCCGTTCGATAGCTCGTCGCAGGTCGTTTTCTAATTGGGAGAGAGCTAGTATTTGCAGGTGCATACCTGTATCGAATATCTGATAACATCCTCTCCCATATGATTTGGCACGGTACATAGCAATGTCAGCGTCGCGGAGTAAATCTTCTGCTCGTTCGTAATTTGAGGAACTGGCGACTATGCCAATGCTGGCATTGGTGAATATTTCGTATTTGTCTATATTTAAAGGTGTATTGAGTTCTCTTAAAATTCGCTCGGCTACTGTACAGGCATTACTCATATCTTCAAGATTTTCCAAAAGGATGGCGAACTCATCTCCTCCCAAACGCGCCACCGTATCAATGTTACGTAAAGTGTTTTCTAGATTTTTGGCGATCTCGATCAGCAGTTTATCTCCAATAGCGTGTCCAAAACTATCATTAACTACTTTAAAACGGTCGATATCTAAAAATAATACTGCAAACAAATATTCCTTGTCTCTTTTTGCTTGTTTGACTGCTCGATCGAGCCGTTCCACAAACAGAGCGCGATTTGGCAAACCTGTCAATCTGTCGTGAAAAGCTTGATAGCGCAATTGTTCTTCTGCTTGCTTGCGATCGGTCATATCCCAGAAGACTAAAACTGCACCCATAATATTTTCTCGATCGTCTTTAATCGGTGCAGCGCTATCACCTATAGGCACTTCTTTTCCATTCTTAGCTAAAAGAATAGTTTGCTCTGGCAAATGGACAATTTTACCTTCATTAAGTGCTTTAATGACAGGACTTTCAATCGGATTGCGGGTAGGCTCGTCGATAATATTGAATACTTCTGTCGAATTTCTACCGATCGCCTCTGACTGCTGCCAGCCAGTTAGCGCTTCCGCCATCGGATTCATAAAAGCGATCCGCGCCTCTATATCGTTAGCAATCACCCCATCGCCGATACTTTTAAGTACTGTGGAAAACCATTTAGCATTTTCTTTTAATTGCCTTTCCATTTGATGTTTGTAAATTGCAATTTCAATAGTTGTGTTTAATTCCCTTTCTTCAAACGGTTTAATAATATATCCAAATGGGCTTGTATTCTTAGCTCTTTCTAAAGTTTCTTCGTCAGCATAAGCAGTTAGATATATTACTGGAATATCGAAACGCGATGAAATTTCTTCAGCAGCTTCTATACCATCTATCTCTCCTCTTAACCTAATATCCATTAACACTAAACACGGCTTTAATTCCCCAGCTTTTTTAATCGCTTCATCCCCTGAATCTGCGATGGCTGATACACGATAACCTAAATTTTCTAAAATATTTTGTAAATCTATAGCTACGATGCTTTCATCTTCCACAACTAAAATTTTTTTAGCGATCTTATTCATTGCGTTTTGATGTCCAGCTACTTTTATATTTTAGCCTTGGCAAACGTAATTTTAAACTCCGCTCCCTTGCTAGTATTCAAATCTAGTGTACCTCTTAACTGATTGACTAAGCCGTTCACTAATTTAATGCCCAAACTGTTTGCGTTTTTTAAATCAAAATTTGTTGGCAATCCCACGCCGTCGTCGCTTACAATCATTTCTAGCTGATGCTCATCTAGAGGATTTAATTTAATCTGAATTTTGCCTTTTTCACCTTGAGGAAAAGCATATTTCAAAGAGTTAGAAACTATTTCGTTGATAATGAGGCCACAAGGAACGGCTGTATCAACATCTAAAAAAATATTTTGGCCAATTTCCATTACGAGAGTAACATTATTTGAATTAGTTTTATAAGAACGAAACAAATTAATAGTTAATTCCCGAATATATTCGGCAAAGTCTATTTTTGATAAGTCTTTAGAACGATATAGTTTTTCATGGATAAGTGCCATCGATCTGACCCGATTTTGGCTTTCTTGGAATATATCGATGGTTTGTTTATCCTGAATCGTGCGGGACTGAAGTCCAAGCAGGCTGCTAATGACCTGCAAATTGTTTTTAACGCGGTGGTGAATTTCCTTGAGCAACACCTCTTTTTCTTTCAAAGATGCCTGTATTTGCGCTTGTGCTTGCTGGCGAGCGATCGCAGAAGAAAGCACATTTGCGATCGCTTGCAGAAAATACACATCATCTTGGGTGAAGATGCGTTCTTTGGCTGCGTAAACTTCCAAAACTACAAAGGGAAGATTTGTACTTTGCTCAACAACGACACTCATACCGCTGTGTACTTCTCGATCTTCTACAAGGGGGGAGTCACCAAACCCTACCTCGGCAGATAAGTCTGAAAAGATTTCCGAGTTTGAAAGTAAGGTGGAGTCTGCCTGTGGCAATTTTGGATTTGGAGATTGTTTTTCGGATTCGATCGCCTTCGATTCCTCTTCAGCAGACTGCAATCCAAAATCTAAAATACGCAATCCAAAATTGACGGTGGCGCTACCCAAGAGTTTTCTTTGCCAACTTACTCCAGGCCCTTGCTGCAAAACATCCCCTCTACGGAGGATTTCCAAAACAGAGCAGTATTCGACTTCCAGAGTTTGTGCGGTAATAGCGCAAGCTTGGTTGAAAATACTGGCAAGATCGTTGTGGGCCAAAGCTTGTTGGCCGAGTTCAGCTACTGCTGCCTGCTGACGAATGCGGATTTCTAGTTCTGCCTCTACCCGAACGCGATAGGCAATTTCCGTCTGTAATTCTTCGTTGGTTTTTGCTAATTCCTTGGTACGTTCGCGCACGCGCAGTTCTAGATCGTCGTATGCTTTTTGCAGTGCAGCTTCCGCTTGTTTGCGATCGCTGATATCGCGTCCTTCCGGAATCAGCAGAACAACTTCTTGGGCGTCATTTTTGACAGGTTTGAGGGAAAAGTCGATTGTGGCGACAGTATCGCCGACACCCTGGATATCGACTTCGTAACGCACGAAATTACCTGCGGCTGCTTGAACGATCGCTTCTTGCAATCGCTTCTGAGTGTCCCTGGAAATACTCCACCACCGTGCCTCCCAAAACGGACGGTCGATCGCATCTGTAAGCTCGATTCCGCCAAAATCCAACACCGATCGGTTCGCTTCTAAAAGCGTACCATCTGGTTTTAGCAAACCAACAAATTGAAAAGTTTGATCGAAAATAGCGCGGAAACGTCTTTCACTCTCCCGCAACGCCTGTTCGGAAACCTTGCGATCGGTAATATCGCGCAAAAAAACAGTAAATATTTTTTCACCTTCTAATTCCATTGCCGAAATCGAAGCTTCAGCCGGAAATTCCGTACCATCCTTGCGAAGACCAAAAATTTCCCGCCGCTCCCCCATTCGCCGCGCCGTATTTGATGACCACCCAAATCCGACAACGTGTTGGCGATGAATCTCTCTGTATCGTGAAGGCAAAAGCACATCGAGGGGTTTACCTATAATTTCAATGGCTTTATATCCAAATATCTTTTCTGCGCCTTTGTTAAATAAAGTAATCCGTTGACTTGCATCGACGGAAATAATCGCATCGTCAGCAATATCCAAAATTCCGCTCAGACGCGCTTGCGATATCAGTAAAGCTTCTTCTGTGCGCTTCAATTCGGTGATATCTCTACCCACAGCTTGAAACTCGATCGGACATTGTTGCCCATCAAAAATTGCCCGGTTAATCCATTGCTGATAGCGAATTTCGCCGTTCGGTCGCAGGATGCGGTTTTCAATCGTGGTAACGGGATTTTCTAGAGTGATAGTACTCAGTTGGTTTTCGATTTGTTGTAAATCTTCTTGAAAAATAATTGGCGCAAAGCTGTGTCCGATCAGCTCTGCTTGTGTTTTGCCGAAGTAGCTACAGTAAGCTTGGTTAACGAAGATAAAGGTGTTATCCGGCAAAAAGCGACAAATCAGTTCGGTTTGATCCTCTACGATGGCGCGATAGCGAGCCTCGCTTTGGCGCAATGCCTCTTCGACCTGCTGACGTTCCTGGATTTGGTTTTCCAGATTGCGGTTGATTGCTTCTAGTTGTGCGGAACTGGGGAGAGCCAACGCTTTGGGAATCAACGGCACGAGTTGCAAAGCTGTATAAAGGGAAACTATCGCAGTTATAACCTTGATCGATCCAGATAGCCAGTAGGTGGGATACCACAGCGTCCAAACTTCCATTATATGGGTGGTGCCGCAAGCAATGATAAATGCGCCAAACAGCAGAAAAATCGATCGGTATGGTAAATCTTGACGCTTGCGGACAAAGTAGATCAGCGCTATCGGAATAGAATAGTAGGCGATCGCAATTAAAGCGTCGGATACTACGTGCAGTCCTACCAACTCCGGCTTCCACAGGTAGCAGTGACCGTGCGGAATAAAATACCCCGAATCCAAAAATTCTTTTAATATCATTTTTTGTGCAAAAAAGCTTTCAGGAGTAGGGTTGGCATTGCCCGCCCTACTCCTTATTTAGCAAAGATTGGCTATTTTCTCCAACCAGAAAAACTGCCGCTAATATAATTCCGATTCAATCTGACTAAACGGGACAAAAATTTCTTGCGGCAATAATATCGGCTGGCCAGAAAAAATTAGCTTACCCCTGAGCGTTACTCGATTGAGCGCTACACCAGTAGGACGCTGAACCAGCTTGGGATGTGTCTGATGGTAGGTTCGGTAAATTTGTCGAGCGGCTTGCAGTATAGCTGGGTCTGGTAACACTGGAAAATCTTTCCTGTCTCCCTTAGTTTCTATCCGTTGCTGAGAAGCCTGTACCGCTAACCTATCCCTATCTTCTAAGCTCGACTTTAATCGATTTGTCTGCATACAGCAATAAGCGCCACTTTTGGCGAATAGATTAGGATTGGGGGTTTTCCAGCGCTTGTAGCAGAGCATCCCCCATCGCTCGGCAACCCACAAGCGTCATACCATTCGACATAATATCGCCGGTACGATAACCATTGTCTAGAACTTGCAGTACTGCCCGCTCAATTCGGTCTGCCGCCTCTGGCCGATCGAGTGCGTAGCGCAGCATCATCGCAACGCTGAGAACTTGAGCTATGGGGTTAGCTTTATCTTGACCGGCAATGTCGGGGGCAGATCCGTGGACGGGTTCAAATACACCCGGCCCATTTGCACCCAAACTGGCAGAAGGCAACATACCGATACTACCCGTTAGCATAGCAGCCGCGTCTGAAAGAATGTCACCGAAAAGATTGCCGGTGACTATGGTGTCAAACTGTTTGGGAGCCCGCACTAGCTGCATGGCAGCATTATCTACATATAAATGAGTCAGTTCGATATCTTGATATTCCGATGCTAACTGAATGATGCGATCGCGCCACAACTGCGAAACTTCCAGCACGTTTGCCTTATCCACCGAGCAAAGTTTACCGCCTCGTTTGCGAGCCGTTTCAAACGCTACCCGCCCAATGCGATCGATTTCGCTTTCGGTGTACGCCATCGTATTCACTCCCCGCTTTTCGCCGGTTTCTGTGGCAAAAATTCCCTTCGGTTGACCGAAGTAAATGCCACCGGTGAGTTCTCGTACCACCATAATATCAACGCCTTCCACAACTTCCCGCTTTAATGTGGAGGCATCGATCAGCTGGGGTAAAATTTTCGCCGGTCGCAAGTTGGCAAATAACCCCAGTCCAGACCGCAGTCCCAACAAGCCTCGTTCCGGTCGCTGATGAGATGGTAAGCTATCCCACTTCCAACCCCCAATTGCCGCCAGCAAGACGGCATCGCTTTGGCGGCAGGTTTCCAGTGTAGCGGCGGGTAGGGGTTCGCCTGTAGCATCGATGGCCGCACCGCCGACCAGCGCTGTTTGGAACTCAAAATGGAGGTTTAGTTGCTGACCCACCAGTTTCAGCACATCTACCGCGACTGCCATGATTTCGGGGCCAATCCCGTCTCCGGGTAAAAGGGTGATGCGGTATTGCTGCTGTGTCATCGATCGTTCTGTTTCAAAGTAAGTGCCTATTTATTTTTGCACTGCGGGTGCGATCGCGTGCCGGTGCTATTTTCCCAGTGTACTGCGTACCTAACCGAACGATTTGGCGGCTTTGATTCCGCGATTTTACCGATCGATATGCTGTCAAGCCCAATTTATGAGATAATAAATACGTAGAAATGTGGAAAGTCTGTACTCCAAAAATAAAGTATTCGAGCGACCTCAAGCACTAGAAAGGGCGATCGAACATCACACCCAGAGAAACAGATGACCCATCTCTGACCACAGTCCGCTGAATCCCAATTTCTCAACAAAATCGGTGTTTGGGTGCAATTCAGGTGCAACTACAAGGGCTGAAAGTTTCTATCGCTAGGGCGTCGGGCGTCGGGAAGAGGGAAGAGGGAATAGAGAATAAGGTGACGCGAATCATCTAAAAATTTTCCGGAATTTCAAGCTCTGTCCGATCGTTGCCCAGCCAATTCAAAATCCTCTCTTGCGAAGGTGGGTATCGTGACGGTCACCGCCAAGACGCCCACTTCGCGCCAAATCCAAAATCCAAAATCGTTTGACCGGCTACAACTGCTCGATCGAAGCAAAAATTGTTCCCGCAGTTGATATCCATTAAATTCCATTTGCCGCAAAATCATCCTGACCCCCGGCTATGACCCATGAAGCTAGTCATGAATCGGAAGTATCGGCAAAAAAAACCTAAATCTCCACAGGCTCCGCATGGGAAGGTGAGAGTTCAATGAACAAGAAGTTTTTCAGTTTAATGATAATGTTCCCTCTGCTAGTAACCGATACAGGTCAAAGTTTTACCCAAAGTATCGATCGGATCGTTCCCCGTATTGAGATTTCCCTGTCGATCGCAAAAGCTGCCGTGTTACCATCCGATCTCAACCGACTGGAGCCGTTTATACTTACGGCTAGAGGTGGACAGTCGCCAAAATGCCGCCGGACAGGGCTGGGCTGCAAATAAAGTTACGCGGTTAATTTGGATATTACACAGATTTCTCTCACAGTAGCTCGTACAAGGGGTAAAAACCTAGACGCTTCCAGGTAAAGGTAATGGTAAAATACGTCGATCGCCCACAAACCTCACTCGTGTTTACCGGGTGAGAGCCTGTCTTGCGCGTAAATTATTATGACTGATGTCTGATACGTCTGCGGCAAAAATATGCACCCTTATTTTACATCTCGATAGAAAAAATCATGGCAAAGGGAGCTATTTTGCAATCGATCCGATTTTAGCAAAAGCGCAAAATTTTCACTTGTGGGTAACTCGAAACAACTACTAAAAGATGCCGCTGTACAGAACGATCGCTCCCTGAATACGCTAAAGCGAGCGATCGCACTTTCTCAGGGGCAATTTTCTTTGGTGTTGGCGAACTGTAACTATGGGCGCTTGCGATCGCAGATACTACAACGTTTGCGAGAACTTTCCAGTTTCAATATTCGCGAAATAGTTCTGCCCGAATTAACTACAAGAATTTATCCTATTATTCAAGCAGAATTGGGAGATACTCGACCTTCTGCTTTAATGATATTTGGTTTGGAATCTGTAAGCGCGATCGAAAGCTTGCTAACTTCCAGCAATCAAATGCGAGATGAGTTGCGTCAAAGTTTTCCATTTCCTTTGGTACTGTGGATAAACGATAAGCTACAACAAAAACTAATCAAATTTGCGCCGGATTTGACAAGTTGGGCAGCCACGCCAATTAAATTTGTCATTGCCACAGATGAATTAATAGATTCCTTACGCCAAAATGCAGATTCTTTATTCGCTTCCATTTTAGAATCTGACGCGGTTAATTGTCTGAACAATTCAGCGCTCGACTTAGAAATTGGTTCTTCGCGTCGCCTAGAATTAGATTTTGCTCAAACAGATTTACTTCATCGCGGCATAAAGCTCGATCCCGAACTAGAAGCAAGCTTAGAATTTGTCTTCGGTCGCGATGCTTATGCTAACGATATAATTGATGTCGCTTTAGATTGTTATCAGCGTAGCTTAGCTTTTTGGCAGCAGGTAAATACAGATTTTGTTTTGAGAATACCGGATGTAAATAACCACTTAAACGATCCAAAATCCAAAATCCAAAATCCAAAATTAAAAGAGGGATTGCTGCTATTTCACATCGGTCTTTGCTATCGCAGAAAAGCAGATTTAGAACCCGCAAAAAGCCGCCGTCATTGGGAGGAAGCACGCAAATATTTACAGCAATGCGTGAATGTTTTTGAAGAGCTAGAACGGCCAGATTTAGTCGCGAAATTCATCGGACATCTGGGCGAAGTATTACGACGGATGGAAGATTGGGATAATTTACAAAATCTGGCCAACAAGTCCTTACAACTGCATATAACTTACGGAAATACAGACTTTAGTAGTGAAATTTTACAACTAGCTCAAGATTATGTATTCTTGGCAGAAGTAGCTCTCAAACGACAAAACTGGGAAGGAGCTTTGTATTTAGCGACTTTGGCAAAAACTACTTTATCTGATGTGGGAAAATACCCTCAACATGAAAATTTAGCTCTTTTACTTTTAGGTATAGCTCAACAGCAACTCGGTCAAATAGAGTCGGCTATAAGTAATCTGGAAATGGCTCGTTCTGCCAGCAATGCTCACTACGACCCTCGCCAATATATACGTATTTTAAAAACTTTGCGATCGGTCTACTTCCAGCAGAGTCAATATCGAGAAGCATTTCAAATCAAACTGGAACAACGTTCGATCGAACAGCAATATGGTTTCCGCGCTTTTATTGGTGCAGGTCAGTTAGAACCTCAAAGACAAGCTACTAACCCCGCATTAGTAAATATCGATCGTACTGGAGCAAATGCCGGATATCAAGGAACAGTTGCCCTAGAAATTGCTACTTCCGGACGCCAACAAGATGTTTATCGTCTCATCGAAAGAATTAGCCGTAATGACCAAAAACTAACTGTTATTTACGGTCAGTCAGGTGTAGGGAAAAGTTCGATTGTCAATGCAGGATTAGTACCGGCATTAAAACAAACTAGCTTTGGCGCAAGAGATGCTTTGCCAGTTGTGCTGCAAGTTTACACAGATTGGAGTGAAACCTTGGGAAGAGGACTGGCACAAGCGCTCAAGGAAATTAAAAATATTCGCCTAAATTACCCCCTGTACACACCACAATTAATATTAGCACAACTCCAGAAAAATCAAGAAAGAAATTTGTTAACTGTGCTAATTTTCGATCAGTTTGAAGAATTCTTCTTTGTCGGCTCTAATTCATCTGAAATCAAACATTTTTTTGATTTTCTGCGATATAGCCTTAATCTTCCTTTCGTGAAAGTCATACTTTCCATAAGAGAAGATCATCTGCATCGTTTGTTAGGTTGTCAGCGCCTTACTAACTTGCCAATAATAAACAACGATATCCTCAGCAAAGATATCCTCCATTACATAGGTAACTTTTCGCCAGCAGACGCCAAAGCGCTAATTCAAAGCTTAACGCAGCGTTCTCAGTTTTATTTGGAAGAAGCTCTCATTGATGAATTAGTAAGAGATTTGGCCGCAGATTTTGGAGAAGTAAGACCCATTGAATTGCAGGTAGTGGGAGCGCAGCTCCAAGCAGAGAATATCACAACACTTAGTAAATACCAAGAGCGCGGGCCTAAAAACCGACTTGTAGAGCAATTTTTACAAGAAGTTATTCATGATTGTGGCCCTGAAAACGAACAAGTAGCGCTACTTGTCTTGTACTTACTCACAGATGAAAACGGCACAAGACCGATCAAAACTCGCGCTGAATTAGCATCTAACTTAGAGGCACTAGAAGAGCCAAATAACTTAGACTTAGTGTTGTGGATTTTAGTCAAATCCGGGTTAGTTTTTCAGTTACCGGAATTTCCGGCACAGCGCTATCAACTAATTCACGATTATCTAGTTACTTTTATTCGCTATTTGCAACAACAGGAGTTAGGCTTGTTGGAACAAGTTGAAGAACAGCGAGAAGAACTGATCCGCAGGCAAACAGAAATTGTACAACTTCGTCAAGAAAAAGAACTTTTGGCAGAAATAGCAGATGTACGCTATCAATTCCTGAACGACTATCTCCAAACTTTGACTCGTCATTCAGAAAAACAAGGCTTGTTAGCCGAGTTAACAGATTTGCGTCATCGGGAAGAACTGAGTCAGGTTGTAATTGAGCAATTGCGCCAGGAAAAAGAACTGCTAGCTGCACTTGCAGACGCCAAAGAAAAACAAAAAAGAAGTGAAGCTTGGCGCAAGCGAATTCAGACAGGAAGCTTAGCAGCTGCCTGCGGGGCTGTATTTATATTGACCGGCTTGGTATTCTCGGTAAATTCGCAAAAAAAATTAGCACAAATTAGCCAAATCAAGGCGATAAGTGCTTCTTCAGAAGCCCTGGTTGCTTCTAATCGAGAGTTTGATGCGTTAATAGAAAGTTTGAGGGCAGTTAAACAACTGAAATCAATTTCTACGACAGAAGCTGAGATCCATATTCCAGTTGTAACGGCACTGGGACAGGCAGTTTACGGAGTCAGAGAGTACAACCGTTTGGAGGGACATACTAATAATGTTCTGGGCGTCGTTTTCAGTCCGGATGGAAAGATTATCGCCACCGCCAGCGATGACAAAACAGTAATATTATGGAGACGGGATGGCAGTTCGATCGCCACTCTCACAGGTCATAAAGCGGGAGTTGCCGCCGTCAGTTTCAGTCCCGATGGCCAAACTCTTGCGACCGCCAGCGCCGACAACACCGTCAAACTCTGGCATCGCGACGGCACTTTACTGCGTACCCTAGAAGGGCATACAAATGATGTGACTTGCGTAACTTGGTCACCCGACGGTCAGACTGTGGCGACCGGCAGCGCCGACAACACTGTTAAACTGTGGCGGATTGACGGTAGATTAATCAGAACTTTTAAAGGCCATACTGATTGGGTACTGGGCGTTAGTTTTAGTCCCGATGGCCAAACGATCGTCTCTGGTAGTGTAGATAAAACCATCAAACTCTGGCGACTGGATGGCAAACTAATCAATACCCTCACCGGACATCGCGATGCGGTTCAAAATGTCGCATTTAGTCCCGACGGTAAGTTAATTGCAAGTGCTAGCGAGGACAAAACGGTCAAACTCTGGCGACTGGATGGAACTACGATCGCCACTTTGACCGGACACAAAGATTTGGTGCTAGACGTAAGTTTCAATCCGCAAGGCGATGTGATTGCCTCCGCCAGCGCCGACAAAACCATCAAACTCTGGCAGCGCGACGGTACTTTAATCAAAACCCTCAGCGGACACGGGAATGGCGTAAGGGCGGTAGCGTGGTCGCCCGACGGTGGGACTCTTGCCACCGCCAGCGATGACAACACCGTTAAACTGTGGAGAATTGACAACAAGTTACTAAAAAGGTTAACAGGTCATCAAGATTGGGTCAACAGCGTTAGTTTCAGCCCCGATGGGCAGATTTTGGCTTCCGCCAGTTCGGACGCAACTGTCAAACTTTGGCGGCGTGACGGTAAGTTGCTGAAAACGTTGACGGGACACAGCAACTGGATTCTCGATGTTAGTTTTAGCCCAGATGGGGAGACTTTAGCTACTGCCAGTGAGGATACAACGATCAAACTTTGGCGGCGGGACGGTACTTTACTCAACACCCTCAAGGGACACGATAAGTCAGTCACCAGCGTGACTTTTAGTCCCGACGGTCAAACGATCGCTTCTTCAAGTGAAGATAAAACTGTGAAACTCTGGCGGCGCGATGGCACTTTACTTCAAACTCTCAACTTAAATGTCAATGGGATATGGGGGGTTCGTTTCAGTCCGGACGGTCAGATAATTGCTTCAGCTACTAAGGATGGTACTGTCAAACTTTGGAGTCGGAACGGTAAAGAAATCGCTACTTTGAAGGGGCATAACGGGTCGGTGAATTGGGTGAATTTCAGCCCGGACGGTCAAATAATTGCCACTGCTAGCGATGATAAAACTGTTAAACTTTGGACTCGGAACGGCGCTTTCATCGATACTTTAAAAGGACATAGCGGTTCGGTGAACTGGGTGAGTTTCAGCCCGGATGGCAAGACGATCGCTTCTGCTAGCGATGACAATACCGTTATACTCTGGAATTTTAACACTAGGGAACCCAATATTTTGAAGGGTCACAAGGGTAAGGTTTTGAGCGTGAATTTCAGCCCGGATGGCAAGACGATCGCTTCTGCTAGTGAGGATAAACAGGTGATTTTATGGAATTTGGATCTCGAATATCTCCAGGTACGGGGTTGCAATTGGGTACGCGATTATCTGAAGACTAATATCAATGTTCGCGAGAGCGATCGCAACCTCTGCGAAAATTAAAAATTAGCTCTTTAATCTTTATCGCAACCCATGAGGCGTCAATTAGGAAGTTGTCAATTCTACAAAATGTTTAATTCTAGATTTTTCTTTCCCGACGCCCTAGCCCCTTATGATGGTTGCACTCGCGAGTGCAGTTGGTCTATACTTTGTTCCCAATTGGCTCCGTCAAAGGGAATAATGCGAAATTTAGACATCGCATCGCCATCCAGACAGCGCACGTTTACATCGTAGTCGTTAGGATGCGATCGCGGTCTATAAAATGCGTGAATTCCGCAAATACCGCAGAAAGTATGTTTCGCGACACCAGTATTAAATGTATAAGTCCTCAAAACATCTTCACCGCTTAGCAGCGTAAACTTTTCCGGCGGTACAATCAGATGTAAAAATCCCTTTTTTTTGCATATCGAGCAATTGCATTCGTCCGCTTCGTGCTTCTCCACCACCACCCGAAAGCGGACAGCGCCACAGTGACAGCCACCATCGTAGATTACGGGTTTGTCGATTTCTACAGTCATTTGATTAAACTCCTTGTCGCCCCAAATTTTATCATATTTTCGCTCATTTCAGGCTGCTGTTGGCAATGCGTGAAGTACCGCCAAATAATTTGCGATCTAATTCCAACATCGCACAAATACGAACTCTAGTTTCTCAGATCGAACCGACTGACGAACAGGTTGTCCAAATTCCGCAAACAACCAGTTTAGGTTGAGTGTAAATTTGGTCGTTTGACCTTGTGCAAGAGTGGAGATAACCAAAAAGTTGCTAAACAGAAAAACAAACCTGTTAAAAATTTAGATCTGAATCTAGACATCTTATATTTAGATGCCAACCGATTTAAATATCATCTTCATCAATTAAATCCAGCAAAGCATTCAAGCTGCCTTCAAAATCAGCTTCTAACTGTTCTTTTATTGGTCTGAGTTCTTCAGCAAACGGTTGATTGTTAATTTGGCCATCAAAAGTTTCTATAATTGTCTTTATAGCTTGCAGCCTAGCGGCAAGCGTTTTAATCGTTTGCCACTTCTCGCTAGAAAAATCACTCATGTTTAAGAGGGGGTTACGAGATTGGTAGATTAGTATTACTGGTTTCAGAAAGATTACCTTATCAAGGTTAAATTTAATTTATAATGATATTAAGTTTGGTTTATTCTGGAAATCCTTTTAGCTGGCTATCATCTTAAATAGCTACAACGATCGGAAACAAAGGTGATTTCTGCGCGAGAGCCAACCTATTAACAAAAATTTGCAATAACATCAGAGAGGATAAAATCGAATGAAGATAATTTTGCATATCACGAAGCGCGAACAATGGGAGCAAGCACAACTCGATGGCTTTTATAAAGGCGATACATTAGAAACAGAAGGATTTATCCATTGCTCAACACCGCACCAAGTTGTCAAAACAGCCAACAAATATTTTGACAATCAAAAAGGTTTGGTAATTCTTTGGATCGAATCTGACAAAGTTCGAGCGGAAATTCGGTACGAAGGTGTGGGAGAGGAACATTATCCTCATATTTACGGGATCTTAAATATTGATGCAGTTACCCAAGTACTAGATTTTGAACCGCTTGACAATGGCGAATTTGAATTACCGACGAACTTAGGTGATACAATGAAGGAATAATTTAACCAGGCAGAATGGAGAACCAACAAAATCAAAAGAGCATTGTTGGTAATCGATGTCCAGAAAGAATACTTCACAGTCTAAAAATGAAAACATACGATTGGATTGTTATCGGCGGCGGGATTACTGGTGCGGCACTTAGTTACGAACTGGCAAAAAAAGGGTTTTCTGTACTTTTATTAGAACAAAACGCCGCACCAAATAATGCGACTCGCTACAGTTATGGCGGTTTGGCATATTGGTCGGGGACAACAGAATTGACTCGTCAACTGTGCGCGGAAGGAATCAATCGCAATCGCATTCTCTCCCAAGAATTAGACATCGATACACAATTTCGCGAATTAGATTTAATCCTAACTATTGATGCCGAAGATAACCCGGAAAAAGTTGCAGCAGCATACAGCCAATGCGTCATCCCTCCCAAGTTAATTAGTGTAGAAGAAGCTTGTGCGATCGAACCTTTACTCAATCCAGATTCTCTGAGTGGTGCTTTAACAGTAAAACACGGTCACATCAACTCAGAATTAACCGCCCAAGGTTACTGTCAAGCGACAATTAGGAGAGGCGGGGAGATACAAATTGCTAAAGTATGGGGATTTGTTCGAGAAGGCGATCGCATTTTGGGAGTACAAACTAACATTGAAACATACCACAGCCTCAACATCGTTGTTTGTGCAGGTGGGATTAGCCGACAATTGCTCAAAGATGCAGGCATATCGGTACGCCTGTATTTTTCCCATGCCGAACTGATAGAAACTCCTCCCGTCGATTTGCAATTAAATACCTTAGTAATGCCTGCCCAACTGAAACGCTTTCAACTAGAAGCTCAAACAAGCGCGGCTGAGTTCGATAACTTATGGAACGAGGGTCAGAAACCAATACCGTCGCCAAATGCTACCATTTTAGATGCCGGTGCGATTCAATTTCAAGATGGCAGCATTATAATGGGGCAAATCAGTCGCGCTCTCACCGACCCGTATGCCACAATAGACCCAGAAGCCAGCGAAACTGCTATTCGAGCCGAAGTTGGAAAAGTCCTACCCGCATTGGGGAAATTGCCGGGAACGTGGCATCACTGTTTAGTTGCTTTCAGCCACAATCGCTTACCCGCAATCGGTAAATTACCAAGCATAGAAGGTCTTCACATATTTTCCGGATTCAGCAATCCGCTGGTATTCGTACCGCCTCTAGCCCAAAGATTTGCCGCTTGGGCAGATGGAGATAACGATCCGATTATCGAACAAATTGCGATCGCACCCTAATCTATTGCCAAAATTTTGATTACCGGCATTGTCAACTTATTTTAGATTTTGGATTTTAGATTTTGGATTGGCTGGGTAATGAGCGAACAAAGCAACTTTCAAAAACAAAAAACGTCTTTGTTATAACCAGTAAAATTTTACCTTTAGTTACAGTTTTTTTTAGGCCAAGTTTATGCAATTAAAAATGTTCGCATTTGCCACAATATTGGCTCCCCTTTGCTTAGCAAATCTTGCACAAGCGCAAAACTCCCAACCGCTCGACTCCGACAGACAGACAGCCCAAGCGCGGCCAACAGCAGAACAAGTTCTCAACGCTTGCGTACAAAATCGCGCCGATACTCTGCCAATTCCCTTCACTGACGTATCGCCCAACGATTGGGCTTTTAAAGCAGTAATGAACCTGTATTACTGCGGTGCGATCGGCCCAAATACCCCTCCCGAAGTTATTGAAAAATTGAGGAATAATACGCAACAGCGATCGGTCTTACCCTCAAGGGATATGACATTTTAAATTCACTCTTGTTTTTTCTAACCATTTTCTCAATTGGTAATGTTTAGATATTTTTAATAATCTAAACATTACTTAGTTAAAATGACAACTAACAACTGCTCGTTAAAAGCGAAACTGAGTTCGCAAATTGCCGACAAAAACAGTGGGATTATCGTCAAAATTGTTAATGTTGTTGATGATATACAAAGCTGGAACAACGGCTATGTTCTCAGTTACGGGAAAGAAGTAACCCAACTCAATATCGTATTGAGTACCACCATTGCCACCACCAGATACAAGGAATTCGCGACCATCCAAAATATCAAAAGGCACAACAAACGATATCGTCGCCATTGCGCCGCGCTTGCCTAAATCTGGAAAAGCAAGTCCCGCTTGAATATTTTGTGCGTTAATATTTCCATCCTCTCTTCCAGGCGTAATGGGATCTAAATGGGCGCTGGTATAGTAATAGCGTCCAAAGATACCAAAGCCCCTAGTAATTAACCAATCAAAGTTAACCCCAAAAGTATCCGAAGTGGCATCGTGGAGGCGTCCGCCAAAACCATCATCCGCTACCCCAACAATAGGCTGAAAAGCAATTTGTCCGTCTTGATTTCTAGAAATATTACTACGCTGGTACAGCAGGCGTAAATTGGCAGTTTTAACGGGTTTAAATGTGACTTCGGCGGTAATTGTATCGGCACCGTTAAACAAACCCCTGTTCGGATCGGATGCTGGACGAACACCCGGCAAAAATTCAATACTCTCTGTCAGATAGCCAGCACGCAATTCAAATTGTTTGCTGATGTTCCACTCAATTATAGCTCCTGCGCCGCGCTTAGTGTAGGTTAAAAAAGTGCCGTTAATTGCGTTAAAAGTCGAACCCGTATTGAAAGGTAGGGTAAAAGCATTATCGTCAAAACGAGAATACCAATTTATTCTTGGGCCAATTGATAAACGCAGATTGTTGCTGACTGGGAAGGTATAAACTAAATCGCGAATAATTACTTGATTCGGATTTGCCCCAGCAGTCTGGTCGAAAAAATTAACACCAGTTGTGTTGAATTGACCGGCGGAAGCAATCTCATTTACAGGTGAGTTTCCATTTCCTGCCGCTAGGTTGATTAGCAGATTATCTTTGCCAGTAAAAGAGGTGTTGAATGAGAGCCACACTACGTAACTTAAAGTAGTTTGGGGGTCGTCTGCTTCTCTGACAAATGGTGTGTTATCGTCTAGTCGCGTGGCAGCGAAAGTATTTAACCCTTCGGCTTTGACTTTATCGCCGGCAATACTAGCTGTGGTGATATTGAAGCTGGCAAGACCGCTTAGTTTGGTAGTGGTGGAGAATTGCTGGGTTTCCAGTCTGGCGGTGCGTGCTTCCAGCGCATCTACGCGACCCCGCAGGGTGGAGAGTTCGGCCCGAAATTCTTCTTGCAAACGCCTGATGCGTTCTAAGTCTTCAGCGCTAACGTCCTGACGGATTGTACCGATCAGTTCTTGAATGCGATTTAAGCAAGCATTTAATCCGGCGGCAAATTCGTACCGAGTCATAGCGCGGTTGCCCCGGTAGGTGCGATCGGGATATCCTTCAATACAGCCGTAACGCTCCACCAAGGATTGCAGCGCTTGGAATGCCCAGTCTGTCGGTTGAACGTCAGATAGTTGGGAAACAGATGTTACCTGCCCCATAGGATTTTTTTTATTTCGGTTGGCAGGCGCTGGTTGAGAATTTATCGGTTCTGGAGATAGTTCCGAAAGTGGCGCAATCTGTGCTATGGCTTCACCGTTTAAAGGGCGGGGAACTTGCTGGCGATCGATCGAATCTATGGAGTGAATAAGTTTTAAGTCTTGACTGAGATCCAAGACTTGTTGGTGCGAGCTGCTGTTTGCTTGCACCAGGTTTGGTTCTACTTCTTGTGCGATCGCTTCACAAGATATTACACAACCAGCAATTAAAATTGCTGGACTAAACAACAAAGTCTGCCAAAACAATTTTTGCATATTTCCTCACACCTAAAAATCCAGTCAACTGACATTTCCAAAGTCCGTGCCTCACCACGATGGCAATCGGGCTTCTTAGCACCATTTATTACTCAGGCATTTGACGCTGATGAGAAATATTAACTCACCAAATGCCCGAGCTAAAATTGCTTTGTGGCAAACTTAACAAAGTCGCGCTATCAAAGTGTGTTATTTTTGCTACATAAAATTCAAAACACCCATCTCGATCGCGCACGGCAGTTCTCAGTCAGCTGGATGGCAGTAGGATTATCATGGAAAACTGGCATTGTCTCGCGTCGAGTGACTTTACCCATGAACATAATGGCTGGCAAAGTGCTTCAAAATGGCAAGTACATTCTCGATGCCCCCATTGGCCAGGGTGGATTTGGCATCACCTACAAAGCTACCCACAGCTATCTGGGTCAAACTGTGGTGATCAAAACTCTGCATGAAAATCTGCGCCAACATGAGAATTTTGAAAGATTTCAAGAGCAGTTCGTCGCCGAAGCTCAGCGACTAGCCAAGTGCCAGCACCCGAATATTGTCAGGGTGCTAGATTTTTTTGAAGAGGCTGGGCAGTCTTTTATCGTCATGGATTATATTCCTGGCCCCACGCTGGCAGATTTACTCAAACAAGGCCAACCTTTACCGGAAGCTCAAGCTATTAATTATATTTGTCAAATTGGATCGGCTCTTAGTGTTGTCCACCAAAATGGGTTGCTCCACCGGGATGTTAAACCGCAAAATATTATTCGGCGCGAAGGTACAGAGACGGTAATTCTGATAGATTTTGGTATTGCTCGCGAATTTACGCCTGGGGTAACTCAAACTCACACAGGTATTTTATCAGCCGGGTATGCGCCGATCGAACAATATCTGCCCAGAGGCAGGCGCAGTCCAGCTACCGATATTTACGCTCTAGCAGCGACACTTTATACCTTGCTGGTAGGTCAACCGCCAGTACCGGCAGCATTGCGCGATCGCGTTCCTCTCCCCAAACCAAGACAACTGCAACCCAACCTCAGCCAACAGGTTGAGCAGGCGATTATGCACGGTTTGGAGATGGAAGCCGAACGGCGTCCGCAAACCGTAGAAGCTTGGTTAAATCTTTTACCTAAAAGCAGATTTCAACTCAGCCAACCCACAGTTTCTTTGTCCGCAGTTACAGAACCGCCAACGGGTGAAGAAGCCGAACAGCAAAACGGACAGATTCCCCATCCAAAGAAATTCGATCTGAAGGGATTGCGAGTATTTGCAATTACAGCAGCAATAGGAGCGATCGTCGGTATCGGTTTTGGTTTAACTTTGCGCTTCGGTAATTCTGGCAAACCGATTTTGCAGGAAGAGCAATCTTTTCCTCCCACCAACAATTGGCCTACATCTGTACCGACTGCGCCACCCCCATCAACCCCCGAACCAAACTCCCAGCAAGAATCGTCATCGAATTCTCAATCTAATTCTCGATCTAACTCTCGATCGTCTATCCCAACCGTTGAGCAAAAGGCGACTACTCCGCCACGGCGTTACAAACCAAAATTGAGAGTGCGATCGCCGCAGGCTGTCAATTCTAAAGCCTCTCCTCAACCAACACCAACTCCCCCATCGACTGCTGCGCCAGCACCATCACCAGCAGCCGTCGCACCAGCATCACCAGCGGTTTTGCCAGCGGCGCAAGCACCAGCACAGCCTGCTGTCGCTACACCCAATCCTACTCCTGTCGAGAATCCCACAGGGGTTTCCACACTAGAAGTAGCGCCCTCACCAGCGGCGACCCCAGCGGCAACTGTAGCTAACCCAGAACCTGCACCAGCAAAGGAGCCATCCGATCCACCACCCGCAGTTGTTCAGCCATTACCGCCGATACCTGCGTCGGAGGGAGCAGCACCATCCACAGAATCAACCCAAGAGCCTTAGTTGTTACTTAGGACTAAGGCAGGAGATCTCACAGCAAGCTATAATTTTGGCGGATAGAAAGCATCAAACAATGTCGAGTGTCTCCAGCTAGGAAAAAAGATGAGCAATAATCAGCTTCATGCCTTTTTTGTCGGCAGAGCTATTGCCGAAGCGCTCTACGAACAGCTAGAACAAGCCCTTACCAACGCTGTGAGCGAATTTGGCAAATTTGATGCCGAGCAACGGGAGCGTCTGCGAGAATTCACACTCCAAGCGATCGAACGAGCTAATCGATCTGAAGAAACCACTATGCAGGGGCGGACGACTGCCCCAACTGGGCAGGGCACACGCTACGCCGACGCGACACTGGGTCTGGGTTCCCCATCTGGAGACCTGCAAGCTACCATTGACGAACTGAGGGCAGAAATTGCTCAAATGCGGTCAGAATTGCAACGCTATCGCAGCCGTTCTCTTTGAAACTTCGATCGAACTTCCAAAAATCTTTTGCGACCCTCCCACGGCGATCGACCGTGGGATTGTTGTTGGCAAATCTGGCCCTGGGTAAATACCCTTATCGCGCAACGCCTGTATAGTAGAAGAGATTGGGGCTACCCTCTGCAATCGCTCCTGCCTCCCATAGGACGTTATGGACAGGGATTTAAATGCCTCGATAATTTTGGATCGTGCCCCTGAAGAAAAAGTAAGGTCGGCTCGACCTGAACTTAACGCCTGCGGACAAGAAGATGCCGACATCCTTGGTTGAAGCAGGAAGAAAACACTAAATCGAATTAACAAGTTTAGTTAGATTTAGGTAAGTTTTTCGGAGCAGTGAATGTCTCTAAATTTGGAAACCCGAAGTGTCTGCCCTGTCTGATGAGCCGGTCATGCCGAAGCGATATAAAAGTCGTCCGTCCCCTGAAAAGGGCGATCGCGCCGAAGGTGTTGCCTTCCCAAAGCAAATAGCCTGGTCGCAGGCTACAGGAAAACCTTATAGTGACAAAGCCTACCGTTGGAATCGAGAAAATTACTCTCGTCATCGCCGCTTTCTTGACATTTGGGCTTTCGTGTTAACCCTACTGTTCGAGCTGTGGCTCGACAGTAAACCTTGGAGCTATCCAGGTGGGATGACCGATGCCAAAAAAGCTGTAAGGCGCAGAAAGCAAGCCATCTGGATTCGGGAAACTTTTCTGGATTTGGGGCCAACTTTTATCAAAGTCGGCCAGTTGTTCTCTACTCGTGCGGATTTGTTCCCCGCCGAGTACGTAGAGGAACTGACCAAACTCCAAGATAAAGTGCCCGCTTTTATGTACGAGCAAGCTGAGGCGATTATCGAACAAGACTTGGGGAAAAAAGTACCGGAACTTTACCGCAGTTTTGACCGCATTCCCCTGGCAGCAGCTAGCTTGGGACAGGTACATAAAGCCCAGCTGCATTCGGGTGAAGAAGTAGTAGTGAAGGTGCAGCGACCGGGTTTGGTAAAGCTGTTTACGATCGATCTGGAAATTCTCAGGGGAATTACCCGCTACTTTCAAAACCATCCTGATTGGGGTCGCGGTCGAGATTGGTTGGGAATTTACGAAGAGTGCTGCCGCATTCTTTGGGAAGAAATCGATTATTTGAATGAAGGGCGCAATGCCGATACTTTCCGCCGCAATTTTCGAGGTCAAGATTGGGTAAAGGTGCCTCGCGTGCATTGGCGCTACACCTCACCACGGGTTTTGACTTTGGAATACTTGCCAGGAATCAAAATCAGTCATTACGAAGCTCTGGAAACGGCTGGTTTAGATCGCAAAGCTTTAGCCCAAATGGGTGCTAGAGCTTACCTGCAACAACTCCTCAACGATGGCTTTTTCCACGCCGATCCTCACCCTGGCAATATTGCAGCTAGCCCAGACGGTGCGCTGATTTTCTACGATTTCGGTATGATGGGTAAGATTAAGTCCAACATCCGCGAGCAGCTGATGGAGACGCTGTTCGGCATTGCCCAAAAAGATGCGGATCGCGTAGTTAGCTCTCTGGTAGAGTTGGGGGCCCTCTCACCTATAGAAGATATGGGGCCAGTGCGGCGATCGATCCAGTATATGCTGGATAATTTCATGGATAAGCCGTTTGAAAATCAGTCAGTGGCGGCGATTACTGACGATCTTTATGAAATTGCTTACGACCAGCCGTTTCGTTTCCCCGCTACCTTCACGTTTGTGATGCGAGCTTTTTCCACCTTGGAAGGTGTGGGGAAAGGTTTAGACCCCGAATTCAATTTTATGGAAGTTGCCAAACCTTTTGCAATGCAGCTTATGACCGAAGGAAATGGTTTCGATCCCGCTAACAGCCTACTGGGAGAACTAGGTCGTCAAGCGGCTCAGGTTAGTAGCACAGCTTTGGGGTTACCCCGCCGCATAGAGGAGACTCTAGAAAAATTGGAGCGGGGCGATCTGCGCGTGCGCGTTCGTTCGACTGAGACAGACCGGATTCTCCGCCGGGTCAGCAGCTCTCAGATGGGAACGACTTATGCTTTAATAATCAGCGCTTTTACTCTGTCAGCTACGATCTTATTTGTTAATAATAAAGTAGTGCTGGCTGCGATCGCTGCTATAATTGCGGCTACAGTAGCTGTGGCTTTGTTCCGCCTACTTAGACGGATGGACAAATACGAGCGTATGTTCTGATACTTGCCTCTCTAATGATAGTAACTAAGTTATGAAAAGTCGCTTCACGGGTCTTTCTGACCCCGGACGTGTTCGTCTGGTGAACCAGGATGCTTTCTATGTTGACCCCGATGGGCGATTTTTTATCGTTGCAGATGGGATGGGCGGACACGCTGGGGGCGAAGAAGCAAGTTGGATTGCGACCCAAACAATTAAGTCCTACCTAAACGAACATTGGGATTCGGAGGAAAAGTCGCCAGATCTGCTGGAGGCAGCTTTCTGGAAGGCAAATCAGGCGATCGTCCAAGATCAGCAAAAACATCCGGAACGCTCGGATATGGGCACAACAGCAGTGGTGGTGCTGTTTAGGCGACAAGAAGCTTGGACAGCTCATGTGGGTGATTCTCGTCTCTATCGGCTGCGGGACGCAAAGCTGGAAAAAATTACTGAAGATCATACTTGGGTGGCTCGTGCGCTCAAAGCTGGCGTCCTCAGTCCAGCGCAAGCAAGGGTTCATCCTTGGCGACATATGTTATCTCAGTGTGTGGGTCGCGAGGATTTAGCACAGGTAGAAATACAATCCCTAGATGTGCAAGTGGGCGATCGTCTTTTGCTGTGCAGCGATGGATTGACTGAAGAACTTACTGATGTAGCGATCTCTTCCTACCTCCAGTCCCCTCTCTGGGAACAAGCAGCTTGCGACCTCGTAGACGCAGCTAAAGAACAAGGTGGTCGAGACAACATCACTGTGGTGATTGTGGCAATAGAAGCCTCTACTGATAAGTAGAGCTAATAGATATTCCTATAAGAATAAATACAAAAGCTTAGGTATTTTCACCTAAGCTTTTTGTTCATGCTGAGCAATTTTTTATTTGAGAACTTGCTAAAAATACCATTAGGCGATATGGAACTTCCGGAGCGACATATCTATCTTATGGATCTAGAAGTACCAACTTAGGAGGTATGTGCAATTTGTCAAACGATTGTTATCTTTTGTAATATAGACTTAATAACCGAAACGGTTATGTCTCAACCTCCCTGGTAGAGGTATTAGCAAACCATAAGTCCGCACTATATCTTTTGTAGGATTTACTTATGAATTCACCCATCGAACTGTCTCTCGAACAACAATTCAGCATCTTTTCCTTTAAGAGCCAGGTTGAAAAAATGAACTTGGAGCAAGCACAAGACTTTTTAGTCAAGCTCTACGAACAAATGGTAGTGCGCGAAGCGACCTATCAGAATCTTTTGAAGCACCAATGGGGCTTGGAATCAAACCCTCACTTTGAGTAGAGCTTACTGATGTCGCAGTGGGCGACCTCCTTCTCTTGCTTTGTTCCGAGGGGAAAGAAGCTGGGGATGCTGGGGCGTCAACTCTATTCGTTTATGACCTTTGTTAGTGGACTGGTGTGGGTTTAAACACAGCAGTTGACCAGATCGAAATTTTGAGATGACATGGATGTTGTTCGTTTCTTATAGTCAATCGAGAGAAACATCGACAGTTATCAATGCTGGAATTCTTAATAAAGATGAAAAATATTTATTTGTTGCTAGAGTATTGGTAAAATAGTCCCACAAACGGGGTTTCTTTTGGTTGTTAGGACGTTATTAATTCTGCTAACCCTTGATTCGAGGCTTTTCTTTGCCAAGACCCTAGACCCAGTTATATAATTCGCGAACAAAAATTTTAGAGGTAGTGCCAATCGACGATCGCAGCGCTACCTCTGTTACCCAAAAATATATAGGCAAGCATGATATGCTACTGGCCTAGCGAAGAATTGGCTTCTAATTTCGCAATAATCTGAGGCTTAATCTTCTCAAATTGGGCATAGAGCAACTCTTTACTCATTTTGGGAGAGCCCACGGATATTAATGTTTGACTGGTTTTGACCCATTGTTGTAGCAATTGACATTGAGAGGGAGCTATCCTAACGCTCATAGCGTGCATACAATGTTTGGGTTCCTCCAAGGCAAATAACAACACCCAGTAACGACCTGTCTCCCCTAACAGCCTTGTCATTTCTTCACCTTGGGAAGTCTTCATATCTAAGTAGCAGCGCAACCATTTTGGGCCTGCTTCGCGAGTATAGAGTGCGGTAATCCATAACAGCATAGGATGGGGAGACATTAAAAATAAGAATTGATTGTAGCGCTTACAAATCTGACGCTTCTGAATATCTTCTTTTTTTAACATCACCCATAACGTCGCCAGAGTTTCTTGGTTGGTGGACAAAGAATGAGCAAAGACAATCTCGGCGATCGGTTTGTTGTTTGGCCAGGATTGCTGTCGAACTACTCGCTCAATTTCATCAAGGGCAGACGGTTGCTGGGGTTTTGATGGTGCTGCTGCTGGCTGGGGTTTTGATGGTGCTGCTACTTGTTGGGGTTTTGATGGTGCTGCTACTTGTTGGGGTTTTGATGGTGCTGCTACTTGTTGGGGTTTTGATGGTGTTGCTACTTGCTGGGGTGGTGATGGTACTGGTACCAGATGAGTGCTTGATTCCGTTGTCAGAGGGACGTTAGCCAGAGTTGATTCAATGCGCTGACCGAGCTGCCTACCTGTGCTGTATCGTTGCTCTAGAGGTTCCAACGCCTTGATGATTTCACCAACATTCTGGGGGCGATCGCTCGGTTCTTTAGCCAAGCAGCTCATCACCAAGTTTTCCAGCGCTTTGGGCAGTTTCAAGTTAGGATTGGCGTCTTCAAAAGCTCGAGGTTGCTGGAAGTGATGGACTTTATACCAACCCCCAAACGAGTGGGTTTCTGCTTGTAGGGGCATTTTCCCTGTGAGCATTTCAAACAACAGCACGCCTAGACTGTAGATATCCGAGCGGTTGTCAAGTTCCTTGCCTTCCATTTGTTCGGGGGATGAATAGGCTAAGGTTCCTAAATAATAGTTAGTTTGATCGCTGTCTGCTTGACGCAGTTTGGCAATCCCAAAGTCAAGAATCTTGGCTAACTGCCCGAGACTGGCGTCTTGCACCACTAAGATATTACTGGGTTTTATATCTCGATGGATAATCGGACAGATTTCGCCATCTACAGGGATGCCCTCGTGAGCGCACTGCAATCCCAAACAAATTTGGCGTGCTAAAGCTAAAAATTTAGGTAGAGCAAGAGGGCGGGAGCGAACTATCTCACTGAGGCTTTCTCCCTGAAGATATTCCATGACATAGAACGGAGTTTTATGTTCGTCCACGCCATAATCCATGACTCTGACAATATGGAGACTTTTTTGGCCTAACAAAGCACAGGTTTTCGCTTCTCGCTCGAAGCGTTCCTGCAACCGCAATTTCTGATTTTGAATTGTTAGGGAGAGAAACTTGACAGCGACGGGTACGCCTCCTAGTAAAACATCTTTAGCGCGATAAACCCGACCCATAGCCCCTGTCCCTATCAGCTCTGCTAGCTGATAGCGATTGTCAAGTAAGCGACCAATGTTCGGATCTGTCATTTTGGTGAAGCTCCACCTACAGAAGGAGCGTTAGTGTAATATAAGTGCCGAGAGTTGTTCCACAACCGGGTTGCCAGGGGAATTTATGCAAAATTTTACTCCTACGCCTGAGATGGAAAAAAAGGGTGTGAATCATCGGCCAACCGCAAGATGCGAAACTATACTGGCAAATGATGCAACCTTTACATTTCGGAGATTCCAAGCTGAAGCAGCAAGGGGGGAAGCTCCTTCTCAATTGCTAAGGTTTGCCTATAAAGTTTCAAACTAGAAGTGAAATTCAACTTCTGTCTGCGTGCTAAACCATACAGCTATGCGTGCAACTCAGTTGAACGAACAATAAGATCTACTATTCAAGGATAATTCTATTCTGGCTGACGCTCCAAGAGTGCTTCCATTGTGCTGGTTAGGTAATGGCCTGCCAAAATACTGCTGGAGATATAGTATTGGTTTTCCGTAACTCGGTGCAGAGTTTCAAAACCACTGCGGCGCTGGCGATCGCCCAGCACCCAGTAGCGCTGCACGATCGATTCTGGTGCTACCCAGCCTTCACCCTCCACTCGCCCTAGCAAACTGTGTTGTAGCACAAAAGTGTACTGGCGTTCGCCAGCATCCAAACGACCTCGGTATTGCAGGGCAATTTCTTCCCGATCGCTCTCTGGAAACATCAATTTGGTTACCATTGTGAACCAGTTGTCGCGACTCCATGCCACTAGAGTTAATCCTTTAACAGCTATGGGCATACCGTTGCGCTCAAGCCAGTTTCCCTGCAATCTCCAACGCCCTGCCTCAATTAAAAAGGTGTGAGCCACGCCCCTATTCCTTGTATCGATCGCTCACTGTCCGATCGCAAGCTCTATGCTAACACGCTACGGCGCTGTCACAGATTTAATTTCTCCGAGAAGTACGTCTTTTTGGGCACCAGTTACTTGCTTAAGATTACCGGGAATACCTAAATTTCGCCAGTAGGCTAAAACGGCAAAGGCGATCGCTTCTTTACTGGAGTTTAGACTAACCGCGCTTTAAGGCGCGGTTAGTCTAAACTCCTAGCAATCCAAAACCCCTCAGCTTCTAGCTGAGTCAGAAAGAGCGATTAAAT
>NZ_JACJPW010000107.1 GCF_014696265.1 Aerosakkonema funiforme FACHB-1375
TCATTTATTTGACGCGATCGCAGTTGACCTAGAGCGAGGGAGTGGGGGAGTGGGGGAGTGGGGGAGTGGAAAAATTAATATTTTCGGTCTTCCGTCTTCCTTTTCCCTCTTCCCGACGCCCTAATCCCGACGCCCTTTCTTTTGGCTTTTGACTTTCGACTTTTGACTTCGTGCTGCTTCCAGGAGCAAGCGCTGTTCGGCACGAGCTATGCAGGTGTAAGTACGCTCAACAGCATCCAAACTGACAGAAATTGAGGATATCCCCCACTCTACGAGGCGATCGATCAATTCCGGATACTTGGCTGGTGCTTGACCGCAAATCGAACAAGGAATACCCTCTTGTTTCGCTGTTCGGATCAGCTGAGCGATAGCTTCCATCACTGCCGGATGTCGCTCATCAAAACCTATTGCCATTTCGGCTCGATCCCGATCCACTCCCAGCAGCAATTGAGTCAGATCGTTAGTGCCGATCGAAATTCCCATGCACCCCGCCTTAATGTAATCCGGCAACAAAAATAGGATCGAAGGCACTTCTGCCATAATCCAAAGTTGAAAATGAGATTGATGGAGCAATCCTGCCTGCTCTACACGACTGCGACAGAAAGAAAACTCTTCAACCGTGCGAACAAATGGCAAGAGCAGGTTAACATTCGTGTAGCCGGATTGGTAAACCTTAACCAATGCCGACAATTCTACATCGAACAAAGATGGGTCTTGCAGGTAGCTGAATGTGCCTCGCATTCCCAACATCGGATTAACTTCGGAGGGAAAAGAAGGCGCTAAAGATTGAAATTCATGCGATCGCCAATCCAAAGAGCGATAAAAAACAGGGCGCGGGGCAAAAGCAGCGGCAAATTGACAGATAGTTTGAGCCATTAATTCAACGAGCTCTTGTTTTCGTCCCGAAGTCAGCCACCGACCGGGGTGTTGTCCCTGCAAAACTTCTAACATCATCAGTTCTGAGCGCAATAAGCCCACACCATCTACCGGTAAACTGGCAGCACGCTCAATAGTACTGGGCTGACTCAGATTAACGAGCAATTGAGTAGCTACGATCGGCGAAGTAGTAGCGGTGATTGGCAATTGGATATTGGGCATTAGACCTTGGGTATTAGCGATCGGCAGTTGTGCATCGGGCAATTCTGGCGTGTTGTGCAACACCCTAGAAATAGGATGTTGGGGATTGTAAATGAAAGGTTTTCCTACTTCTGTATGCCCCGTACCGGATACACTAGGCTCCATACTCCATTCCCCTTTTTCCCTGATGATGCTGGGGAATGCCGTTCTTTCTTTTCCAAGTAAATAAATTTCTCCTCGATCGCCATCCACCAACACAAATTCGTCGGATTGAATACTCTGAGTGGCATCCCTGACGCCGACTACCGCCGGAATTCCCAGTTCTCTGGCAATAATTGCCGCATGGCAAGTCATGCCCCCCTGTTCTGCTACCACTCCAGCTGCGTGTTTGAGCAGGGGCAGCCAATCTGGGTGAAAGGTTTTGACTACCAAAACTCTACCAGTTGAAGTAATTTCGGGGTTATGGCTGAAGGAAGCGATCGCTTGAGCCGGTGCGATCGCTCGTCCTCCAGCTGCCCCTATTCCCCTCAGCGGATGAGCGACTGAGGGTTCTTGACTGGAGCTGATTGATTGGGCATTCGGTGAGGAATGAGTAGTGAGGAATGAGTGTTGAGTTAAAATACTTTCTTCTACTGCTTGTCTGCTTGTCTCGTTGTCCGCTTGTCTCCCTTGTTCCCCTGAATCGAAGGCAAGCGAGGTTGATTCCATACTACCCATTTCCTGGGCACTACGAACTTGAGTAATATACAGTTCGGCTGCTGAACTTTCAGAACCTTTGGCTGTGAGCGTCCACTCTACTGTGAAAGCTGGCCCTATTTCATCTGTCAGCTGCTGAGCCAGCCGAATCAATTGCTTGAGATATTTTTCTTCTAAGGCGTAGAGTTGTTGTTGCTCCTCGCCGAGCGAATAGGTTTGTAGAGGTGAACTTAAGCCGTTTTTACTTTCGATTCCCTGCCAGGAGGGCAGTTCCTTAAGGTTATAAGCCAGAGTTTTTACGCCCAGTTGTTGCATCAGCACTGTACCGCTTTCTGGCTGCACTTGGTAGTAGTCGGGTAGGACTTCTCCTTTGATCAAAGCCATCCCCAGTCCGCAAGTGGCTTGAATTTCCCATAAGTTTGGGCTCGCTTGCACCAAACCGGCAGCGAGGCTGTTGTAAAGCGGCTGTACTAAGATAGCTAGGTTAATATGCTGGATTTGGATACCGTTACGCCGCCAGTACAGCAGGCTTCTGGCTCTAAATAGCTCTGCCCATACTCGTTTGATGGCGGCAGCTAGTGCCTCTTCGTTGCGATCGCAAACGTGGGCTTCCAGCAGTCCGGAAATCTTCAGGTCAGAAGTTACCCCTGTTTCCGATGGCAGTGCGAGGGAGGGGCGCAGAATTAGTGCCGATGCTTCTATACCTGCTGAAAAAGATGCTAGTGCGGTTTTCCATTCCGTTGGTAGGGTAGCTGTGGTGATTTCCTGACGGATGGCTCTAGCGACTAGCTGCAACTGTCGCGGATTATCAACATCGAGATGCAGCGAGGAATTTGGCAGATCCGCGAACAGGGGGTCAAACCAGTCTATCTTCTCCAGAAAATCGCGCAGTACTGATGCTTCGATCGCAAAACCGGGTATGACAGGATAACCCCTCTGCGCTAAGTGGCTGAGGTGGAACGCCTTTTCCCCTACCTGGAGGCGATCGCGGGGTTGAATCTGGTTTAGCCAGAGGAAATTATCCACAGAGATTTACAACCGTTGGAGGAGCCTTTCTATTTTCTTAACATTTATTTTCTCTTTTCTTTTATGTGGTTTTACGTGAAATTGCGGTAATCTCTCTTTCTGCTAGTACAAAATAATTTACGGGACGAGCAAAGAATGCTTGGGCCAACGGCAAGCAGTTTGAAAACGGAGCCGTCAAAAAGCTGGCGGCCCATCGCTGAATGCTGAAAGCCGATCGCCAGTTCACGACAGGGCTAAAATGAGGCAAGCGTTCCGACCCTCTGATTTGGCAAGCCTTGAGTTTTCTGCTCTACCCCGATCCCGACCGCAAGCGTTTCTCTCATAGGAGCGCATCAACACAAGTAAAGGAGTAGCGTTTCGATGACACGAGCCATTAATTTTGTCATTATTTTCCTGGTTTGCTTAGCTCTGGTTTTATTCAGCTTACAAAATACCGATCCTGTTGTTATTAAACTTTTCAAAGGGATTGACATACAAGCACCTTTGTGCATAGAAATTATAGTCACAATGGGGCTAGGAGCGGTGCTGGCGTGGATCTTTAGTATTTGGTCTCGACTGCTGCGAGTGCTGGAATCTCGCAAACAAATGCGCCAAATCCGCGAGAAAGATAGCCAAATTCAAAAGTTGGAAAAAGATCTCGAACAAATCAAAGCAGAAACTGCCGAAAGTAAATCCGAACTGCCAGTGGGATCAGAATCGGTGAGCAAAGCGGCATGATAGATACAAGCATTGGCTGAAATTTAGCGACATAAGTCTCGGTGAAGGCATGACCGTTCCGCAAGCACAAGAAGCGATCGCCTATTCACTCCCGACCGTGAATTACGCGAACCCAACAGGGCCGCAGGTTAGCGCGATCGCGCTGCTCATAGATCTAGCCGAGCGGGGAGAAATTGACCCGTGGGATGTGCAGGTGATCGACGCGATCGATCGCTGTTTGAACGAGATCGCTGCTTTAAGTAACGCCCAGGATGGTTTTGGCATCGCCGACCTGTCTCAATCCGGGCAAGCTTTTGTGGATGCGTCGCTACTGGTATTGCTCAAAGCTAACACCCTGGAGCGGTTGCAATTCGCTGATGAAGACAACCCCGATTCGGAAATAGAGGAAGATTGGTCGGATATCGATGACTCTGATGGGACTGGATTGCCGAGAAACTTGGAGCGTCAGTTACGCAGACGCCCAGCGGCCCAGCCGCCCAGCTATCGGCGAGTAACGCTGCAAGAGTTAATCGAGCAGTTGCAGTTAGTCGCAGCTGCAATTGCAGAAAAACCGCCGCGCCCCCGTTCTGGATCGACTCGCTCTTATTCTCAGGCTCGCACCCAGGCAGTACGGGCGGCGCTAGAACTTGTCCGCGAGGAAAACTCTGTAGAAATTGCCGCCGAACTGGAGCGGTTTTTGGCAATTTATTGCTCCGGTTTGCTTGCGGAGCAAGATTGGTTGGATCTGGAGCATTTGCTGATGCTGTGGGCGCAAAGAAGAAACGATCGAAATTCTTTCCCTTCTGTCCCAGCCTCCGATGCTGATTCCGCAGAGGCACAGTTACCTCCCCCCTATCCAATTCCCAGTTCCGATCTTTCATCTCAAGAGCAATTGCACGATCGAGTGGGCATTTTCTGGGCATTACTATTGCTGTCGGCTCAATCGAAAGTAGAGTTAGTTCAAGAGGAGTTCTACCAAGACTTGAGAATCCGCACTCTTCGATCGGGGGCTTAGCAGCGAAGATGTGGGTAAATGTGGGTAAATTGAGAGAATGTTTATAAACTGTCGTTGGCAGCTTTGTTTGCAGATGCCGTCAAGTTTGGATCGTCTGTCAGCGATGCGAGCAAAAACAAACCGCTGGTAGAACTGACGGTCTGATTCTGGCATCAACCTACGAGCGGCGAAAGTTTCGTCGCTCGTAGGCGCAACATCCGATTTGAAATGTAGTGGCCCAAGGTAGAGAGAAAGATATTTATGAAAGCCATGATTTTGGCGGCTGGGAAGGGTACCCGCATTCGTCCGATTACGTTCACCATTCCCAAACCGCTGATTCCTATCCTGCAAAAGCCAGTGATGGAGTTTTTAGTTGAATTGCTCCGCCAGCACGGTTTCGATCGAATCATGGTCAATGTCAGCCACTTGGCGGATGAGATCGAAAACTATTTTCGCGACGGTCAGCGGTTTGGCGTTCAAATAGCCTATTCTTTTGAAGGTCGAATTGTTGAGGGTAAGCTGGTGGGTGAGGCGATCGGTTCTGCCGGTGGTATGAAGCGCATCCAGGATTTTTACCCTTTCTTTGACGATACTTTTGTGGTGCTGTGCGGAGATGCCTTGATTGACCTGGATTTAACGGCGGCGGTGAAGTGGCACAGAGAAAAAGGTGCGATCGCTACCGTGATCACGAAGTCCGTCCCCAAAGAAGAAGTTTCTAGCTACGGCGTTGTCGTCACCGATGAAGATGGTCGAATTAAAGCCTTCCAAGAAAAGCCAAAGGTGGAAGAAGCTCTCAGCACCAACATCAACACTGGTATTTACATTTTTGAGCCGGAAGTTTTGGATTACATCCCCTCTGGCGTTGAGTACGACATCGGCAGTCAGTTATTCCCCAAGTTGGTGGAAATAAATGCGCCTTTTTATGCTGTGCAAATGGATTTCCAATGGGTGGATATCGGTAAAGTCCCCGACTACTGGCACGCCATTCGCAGCGTGTTGCTGGGAGAAGTCAAAAATGTGGCCATACCGGGACAAGAAGTTGCTCCCGGCATTTACACGGGGGTAAATGTCGCTGTTAACTGGGACAAGGTTGATATTACCGGGCCAGTTTACATTGGTGGGATGACGCGCATTGAAGATGGAGCCAAAATTATCGGTCCAACGATGATCGGCCCTAATTGCTGGGTCTGCAAGGGAGCTACTGTTGACAACAGCATCATTTTTGAATACTCTCGCTTGGGGCCGGGAATTCGCTTAGTAGATAAGCTGGTGTTTGGGCGCTACTGTGTGGATAAAACTGGTGCGACGATCGACGTTCAAGCAGCCGCTCTGGATTGGCTGATTACCGATGCGCGTCAGGAAGTGCCGAATCAAACGCCGATCGAACGGCAGGCGATCGCAGAACTCCTGGGCCAGGATAGCCCTTAAAACTTAGAAATTCTGAAGTTTTGCAGTCACAATTAGTTCTCTAGAATTAGAGAAAATTACACTACTTTACAAACGGGTTTAAGAGATGTTTTGTGAAAGCACCAACATTCTGTTTAAACCCGTCTTTCCCAAATCCTTAAACACGCATCTGCTAACTAAGAACAAATAAATATGAAACTGAAAACTCTCACAGCCGCAATTCTGCTTGCCAGCATTACTTTAGTTTCTAGTACCGCTGTATTGTCTCAACCTAATAGGCGGTCAAATAGCTACGCACCCGGTTTCTGGCAACCTAAAGCACAAGTTAACCCCAAGCTTCCCATTACGGTGATGCTGTTGAATCAATCGCAATTGCCCGTAAAGTACAATCTTACTCCCAATCCAGAACGAATCTTAGCTCCCAGTAGTGCCACTCAATTTACGATTCGTGCGATCGATGGCATAGCTGATATTGCCAGTATTAATATTTATGCTGACAATGAGTTGCTATATGACTATAACGCCAACAATAATGTAGTCATGGTGAGAATTCGCCAATCTGACTCAAAATTCAGAGCGGATAAAGCTGTGTATATTGACGAAGAAGGGCGCGTTTACTCTTTTTAATTTATCCGCTATTTAGGGCGATTTAGGGAAAGCGATCGCCCTAAATAATTTATCGCTAGGGACTAGGGACTTTTGACAGCTACGCGCAAGTCAAAAGTCAATCATTCAAAAGTCAAAAATCCTTTTATATTGAATACCGTGACTTCCACAACAAATCACCCAAAAATTATCACAGCTTTACCCGACCACACTCAGTTACCGGAATCAGACGGAACCTTTGTGAAAAATTTTCAAGAACATCCTCAAAGCATTCTATTAACAGATTCTATTACCCCGGTCTTCGAGCAAAGGCATCCCGACGGGAATTATTGTATCGGTCAAGATTGCGGAATTTATTGGCGTTTAACTGACCCGCCCGAACGAGGAGCGGAATCTCCAGATTGGTTTTATGTTCCGAATGTGCCAGCAACTCTCAACGGTATTGTCCGTCGTTCTTATGTGTTGTGGCAAGAACTAATCCCGCCATTAATTGTATTAGAATTTGTGTCGGGAGATGGGTCAGAAGAACGAGACAAAACGCCTATTACTCGCTCTGCTCAAGAGGATGTTAAACCCGGTAAATTTTGGATTTACGAAAATGTGATTCGTCCGGCATTTTATGGAATTTATGAAGTCAACCGCGCTCGTGTAGAAGTTTATCATTTAATGGAGGGTGAGTATCAGCTAATGGTAGCAAACGATCGCGGTCACTATCAAATTGCACCTTTAGGGGTGGAGTTGGGAATTTGGCAAGGACGATATCAAAATCTTGAATTACCCTGGCTTCGTTGGTGGGACAGTGAAGGCAATTTGTTGCTAACGGGAGAGGAAAGAGCGGAACGAGCAGAACAAAAGCTAGAGCAATTGCGATCGCAGTTGCGAGCTGCTGGAATTGAACCAGAAGTGTGACAGATTTGTTGATGATTCATAGTTAATTATTCATCGCTATTTCCACCAAGAATTAACTAGGGAAAATTAGCAACGAGCAATGTTAAATTTCAGCGATAATATGTCGCAGACTAAGATTGAAAAACTTACTCCCCAGCAAGAAGCACTAATTCCGGTATATCGGGAAAAGTGGCGAAAAATAGCGCTGTCTACGGAGGCGATCGATCGTCAAAAAGCAGCTAACTCCATCAAAGTAGCTTACGAGCTAATTGGCTATCAAGAGCCTGAAATTATTTTTTGCGATAGTCCTTTTGTGTTGTGCAATACTGTTGTGAGCCAACTGGAGAGCGAACTGTGGAGTCAACTGGAAAGCCAACTGGAAAGGCATCTGTGGAGCCAACTAGAAAACCAACTGAGCCAACTGTGGTGGCAATTATACAGTCAACTTGATAGCGAACTGTGGAACCAAATTGAGAGCCAACTGTGGAAACCGCTGGAGAGCCCTCTTGTTGGTAGTTTATGTAGAACGCGGTGTGCGAATTCGCATAATTTCTGCTCGTCCTGTTACCCCTAGTGAAAGAAGATTATATGAAGAATAATGAAAAAATTGAATTAAAGTTGCGGCCTCGACCAACAGAAACAGTTTCAATTCCGATTCCATTAGATACATTGGAATCGCTCAAGAAAGTAGCAGCGAATCGAGATATGTCTTTGACAGCTTTGCTGAAGTTTTATATCGGGCAGAGTCTGCGGCAAGACTTAGCTAAAATGTATAGCGATCGCTTGCTAGAAACAACCGTTCAAGTTTTGTCGCGGCATTTAGATTCAGAAGAAGAAATCGCAGCTATTATCGAAGAAATTCAAACTGAAACTGCTCGAACTATTCGTTAATATCTCGCAATTCAAAATTCTTCTTAAACCAATCAACTGCATCTTTTAAAGCTGTCTCGATCGGAGTTTGAGGTAAACCCAATTCTCTCACAGCTTTGGATGGGTCGTAATACATAGTTTGTTGTGCCATGCGAACGCCATCCAAAGGAACGGAAGGCGCTTTGCCTAAAGGCGCGAGAAGATTTTCGTCAATCCAAGCTACACTTAAAGGCAACCAAGCGGGTACAGTTTTTTGGGGTGCTGGAATACCTGTAATTTCGGATAGTTTATCTAATATTTCTTTCAGCGTAAGGTTTTGGTTTCCCAGAATGTAGCGATCGCCTGTTTTCCCCTTTTCCAAAGCTAGCAAATGTCCCCACGCCACATCCCGTACATCAACAAAATTTAACCCGGTATTCAGATAAAATGGCATTTGCCGACGCAAGAAACGCAGTATAATATCGCCAGTGGGAGTAGGCTTGATATCGAAAGGGCCGATCGGACTGGAAGGATTGACAATTACCACATCTTGATTGCGTTTGGCAGCTTCTATTGCTACCTGTTCGGCGAGATATTTAGATTTTTTGTAGTGACCGACGAGTTTGTCGAGCGGACTTTGATAAGTTTCGTCGGCGATACCGCCTTCTTTTACGCCAATAGCTGCTACGGAACTGGTGTAAACTGTGCGATCGATCCCCGCCTGACGCGCTGCTGCTAAAACATTTTGAGTCCCCAAAACATTATTGCAGTAAAGGGCGTTACAATCGGCTTGCCAAAGGGAATAATGGGCAGCTACGTGAAATAATACCTGACAGCCAACCATATGCTGCCACAAATTAGGTTTTTTTAAGTCTCCTTTGACTATTTCTATGTCTAAATCGCGCAGGTTATTCAGGGGACTTGAGGGACGGACTAAGGCTTTAACTGTGTATCCTTGTTGGACTAGCAAGTGTATTAGATTAGCACCGATGAATCCTGTTCCGCCTGTTACGAAAGCTTTTTTGGTCATTTGTCGGTTTTGTGTTTGGGATTTATTTTTTTAACGCAAAGGAACGCACTAGCCGCGTCAGCGGCTTCCCGCAGGGTAGGTTTTCGCAAAGGAACGCAGAGGTTAATTTTTGTTTTTGGAGGGAGGTTTTCGATCGTGGACGATATCGTAAACTACGGGAACGACGATTAAGCTTAGTAGGGAAGATGATATCAGACCGCCTGCGATCGCTATTGCCATAGGGGTACGCAATTCTGCGCCTGCACCCAAACCTAAAGCGATCGGCATCATACCTAAAATGGTTGAAGCTGTAGTCATTATAATCGGTCGGAGGCGAACTGGTCCCGCTTTCAGGATTGCTTCGGTGCGGCTGTAGCCAGAACTGCGTAGTTGGTTGATGTAATCTACAAGTAAGATGGCATTTTTGTTACTCAAACCTAGTAGGAAAACAAAGCCAATTAGCGATATCATACCGAAATCGCTGTTGGTAATTAGCAGTGCGAATATACCGCCTACAAGTGCTAGGGGTAAAGATAAACAAATTACCAGGGGATCGATCCAGCTTTTGAATAAGAAAATCAGCACGAATAAAATACAGATAGCTGACAGAGTTAAAGTTGTGCCAAAACTGCCGAAGATTTCGCCGCTGCGAGCAGAGTCTCCTCCTAATGCTAAAGTAACTTGTGGCGGTAGAACAGCTTTTGCTTCCGATACTACTATATCGGTGGCTTGTCCTATGGTTAACTCTCGATTTAGGTTAGCGCTGACATAGACAGTTCTCTTTTGGCTGCGATGTTCGATCTGAAAAATTGTGCCATCTTCACCCGTTTCTCCTGTTGTTGTGACATCTTCAAATCCCCGTATTGTCAATAGCCGCGCTTTGATTTCTCTGGCTGCTTTGCTAACTGCTTGTAAGTCATCGCCTACTAAAGCAATTTGCAGGGGTTTTTGAGCGCCGAGACTGGCATCGACGAATTGAATATCTTCTACACTGGTGGTAACTCCCGGTATTGTGGGTAATTGTTCGCGAATGCGGTCTTGCACTTCGGCGGTATGGAGTGTGCGATCGCTCTTTAACGCTACATTAATAATGCCTTTATTCGGTTCGGCTTCGCGAAAACCGACGATGGTAAATACTTTTTCGACTTCTGGCGATTTCAATACTGCTGCTTCTATTTGTTTGGCAACATCAAGAGATTCTCCTAACGCATCTGTTTCGACTCCGGCAGATGATTTCAACCAATCCGGTAGATAGGCGGTAGCGTTGATGGGTGCGGTATAGCTAATGTTGAATTCGCCGCGATCGAGTTTGGGAATAAAGCCTTTGGGAATGAGTGGAATTAGTCCTATCCCTGCAACAAAGCTGAGTGCTGCTATTCCTATTACTATGCTTCGATGTTTGAGAGACCAGCTTAGTAAGTGGCGATATCCTTCCGCAAAACTTTGCCAATATCTATTTTCTCTGGGACTCGTTTTTGAAGATTTGGGTTTGAGCCAGTAAACTGCTAAAACAGGCGATAATGTCCGCGCTACCAATAAAGAAGTTAGCATTGCTGCTGAAACGGTGATGCCAAAAGGCATGAAGAATTGCCCGATCGTTCCTTTCATTAATGCTATGGGCAAAAATACGGCTACGGCGGTAAATGTTGCCGCTGTAACTGTCAATCCGATTTCGTTAGTAGCGTGCAGTGCTGCTTGGCGGGGAGTTTCTCCTTCGTCGATATGACGCATGATGTTTTCCACATCGACAATGGCGTCATCGATAATGCTACCGATAACTAACGCTAGGGCTAATAAAGTAATTGTTTCCAAGTTGAAGCCGTAGATAGCCATGACGATAAATGTACCCAGCAGCGATGCGGGTATCGCCAATGCGGATATCAGTGTCGCTCGCAAGTTCCACAAAAAGGGAAAGATGGCTACAACTGAAATAATTACGGCTTCTAAAAGAGCATCGATCGTGGCGTCGGTAGCCGATCGAATATATTCTGCTTGGGTAGCGGCTAAAATTAATTGCACTTCTGGTAGTGCAGATTGCAATCGCGCTACTTCTTTTTCTACTGCGGCGACTACTTCTAAGGTATTGGCATCGCTCTTTTTAATTACTTGAAAAGCTAAGGCATCTTTGCCATTAAGGCGTACTGCGGAAGTTTTGGTTTGTTTGGTTGGAGGCGATTGTTCGTTGGGGTCGGGCGAAGCTTTTGGTGAGGAATCTGTTGGTAATAGGGATGAATTATCGCCCAAATGCTTCGCCCCTACGGATTCCGTTGTTTGTTCGACAGCACCCAAAAGATTGACTTTCAGGACTCCTGGCAGTTTGGCGATCGCTGTTACAATTTCCTCTTGAGCTATCTTGGTTAAGTCAACTAGATTTTTTGATGGACTTTCGATCGCGTAGCTAACAGCAGCAGACTCGTTTAAGTTGAGCGGAAAAACTTTGTAACTTGCTCCTTCGGGGAGATTTAGCTGCTTGAGTCTAGTTTCGACTTGATTTGCAGATTGTTCCAAATTTGTCCCCACCCCGAAGGATAAACTGATGACAGCTTGGTTGGGGTAAATGGAGGAGCGCAGTCGATCGAGTTTGGGAATCGAGCTGAGGGACTGTTCGATCGGTTGGGTAAGCTTTGCTTCCGTTTCCAGCGCGTCGGTGAAAGGTGCTGTGGCGTTCACCACTACGACTGGAAAGGTAATATCGGGAAGCAGGGCGTATTTGAGGGAACTGAAAACGAGAAGTCCCGCGACGGCGACGGCGATCCAAAAACTCAAGGTTAGCCAAGGGTATGCGATCGCTAACCTGGAGATATTGAAACGTTCTCGTAGGGATGTTTTGCGAGTAGTTGCCTTCACCATATCGAATTACCAGCCCACGCACCACAAGCTTACAAGCACTCCCCACTTCCTTACCCTACCTTCGTGACAGTTTATTAACTGGAGGCTATTGTCGAATTACCCTTGACGATATAGTTCTTGCGATATATTTCTCTTGAGAAGTCGCGTCTGCATCGGCGCTAGTCAAAAGTCTTTCGTGCAATGGAGTGAGGAATGAAAATCGGATCTGAGGCGCACAAGCAGTTATTCTGTCAAAGCTTTATGGAGAGCCATCTTAAGTATGAACCGGAACAGCTACCTTGGCCCAAACTTGACGGCGCACAACTAGAACGTCTGCGCTCAATTCCTTTCTGGGATGAAGCTTTTGACACAGAACAAAATGCGGGAAAGATGCTAGCCGCTTTTGCGGAAACGGTGAGCGATCCACTTTTGCGGGATGCGATCGCCCTACAGGGTATGGAGGAATCGCGCCACTCTCGCGTGATAGAATTCTTGATTAACCATTACGGGATCGAAATTAAGCCGCGTCCGCCTAAACAAATTCCCGATAATGTGGAGGAAGCTTTTGTCAAGTTTGGCTACGGGGAATGTTTCGATTCGTTCTTTGCGTTTGGTTTATTTGCGATCGCTCGTCAATCTGGCTTATTCCCCGATCAATTCTTCGCTATTTTCGATCCGGTTATTGATGAAGAAGCCCGCCATATGGTATTTTTTGTCAACTGGGTAGCGTACAAGCAAGTGCATGAGGGTCGAGGCGCAAAAGTGCTGCGGGATTTAAATTCCCTATTGTACTACACTGGCTCTGTCCGCCGTCGTTTGGATAGTTTTAAAGGTAGCAAAAAAGGCAGCGGTAAGGGTTTCACAGCTAGCGGTGCGAGTTCGGTTACGAGTAATTTGACGCTGGAAAAGTTTGTCTCAACTTGCATTCAAGAAAACGATCGACGCATGAGTGTTTACGATTCCAAGTTGCTGCGTCCGGAGTTTTTACCGAGAGTTGCCAAAACTGCTTTTGGGATGATGAAACTTTTGCCCAAACAGAATTCCAGCACGATGTCAAGTCCCAATTTGGGATAATGGGTAATTTCAGATTGCAGATTTAAGATTTCAGATTTAGAATTTATTTTAAATCCGAAATCTTAAATCTTAAATTTATTCACAAAATAACAATGAACATTGATGCTATTCTCGTTCCCCAAGGGTCAGAGTATAAGTCTGTGCTTCGAGGAGTAAGCCGCTTTAATGGTAAGACGCCACCCATTTTTCCCGTTCCGGTTGGTGTTAAACCGTTAACGAGATATTTGGAAAAATGGCAAAAATTAGAATTCTTCGCGCATCATCAGCAACCCAAAGTTTTGTTGATGGGTTTGTGCGGTAGTCTAACACCTCGCTATTCTGTCGGCGATGTTGTCATTTACCGAAGTTGTATTTATGGTTCGGCTGAAGAGTTGCGAGATAAAATGTGCGATCGCGCTTTTACAAAGGTACTTTACAACAATCTCAATGAAAAAGCTGCTTTGGTGAGAGGATTTACGAGCGATCGCATCATTTATTCCGCATCAGAAAAACGCAGTTTAGGTAAACTATATGATAGCGAAGTAGTCGATATGGAAGGCTTCGCAGCTTTAGAAGTTCTGAGTAAAGGTGGTTTTTCCGTAGCGATGTTGCGCGTAATTAGCGATGATTCGCAACAGGATGTTCCCGATCTCAATTCCGCAATTAGTGCAGATGGTTCGTTACAATCTCTGCCTTTAGCGATAGGAATGCTGCGTCAACCGATTGCAGCAACTCGGTTAATTAGAGGTTCGCTGCGCGGATTGAAAGTGTTGGAAAAAGTGACAAGTTATTTGTTTGCAAAGTAGAGAAACCATTCCCGTTGAAGGGGAGGGTTAGGGTGGGGTTCTAAATATTTTTCCTATCGGAATTTTCGGCAGATTCTACAGCCATCATGCGGCGTTGCACTAGATGTTCAAATTGGTACATATAGGCGGCGATGATCGTCCAAACGAGCATCGCTGGGCCATAGACAAACCCATTCCAGTGCGAAAACCAGTAGTAGTAGTAGCTGGAACCCAAAAATGGGTAAAACAAAGCTAAAATACCTATGCTTATCAACGTAGATATTGCTATTACCAGCCAGCCATACAAACCTTCCCAAAAACTCAGCAAACCGGGAAAAAAGCCGCGAGTTGCGCCTATTTCTGGTGAGCGAATGCTGGGAAAGAAACGATCTAAAAATAGATAGAGCCAATGATGAACAAAAGCGATAATCAGAATGGGAGCTAATGCGGCTAGCACGCCAGATAAGACCCAATGCTCGGGTCGCTGTAAAAACCTACCCAAAAACGAACCGAAATCACCAAACAATTTTGAGCCAGATGAAATAAAACGCAGCAACACGTAGAGGACGAAGGCGTTCATCCACGCACCGGGGTATGGTATCCAGGCAGGCCATTTCATACGTAAAACCAATACGCAATTATCGCAATCATAGCCGCAGTATTTCTCGAATATGTAGGTAAAAATACTAAAATTTACAACAAATTCAAGACTGAGTGTTGATAGATACCGGATACACTCTTCCTTTCCAAGCGCCTCCTCTTCCGCGCCAGTGACGCCAAGCTGAGTCTAGGGTCATCAGGGTATATAGGAATGCGATCGCTGGTAAGCAAAAAGACAATAATGGCGAACATCGATAAAGTTTGAGTGTGGGAAAGTAAGCTATTGCCATCAGCAACCAGGTTAAAATACCTAGTGAGAACACTAACCAATTCCCAGTCAAAATACCTGCGATCGCACTCACTGGCGGGACAATGTAAATTAAAGTCATTCCTATGAGTGTTCCCAATAAAAGCAAAGGTGAATAATTCAATTGCGTAAAAGCAGTACGCGCCACCATATCCCAAATACTAGATAAAGATGGATAAGGTCGCAAGCTACAAGTTAAATCGGTAAGTCCCAACCAAATTTTACCCGGAGATTTGACTGCTTGTGCAAGAGCGCAATCATCGATTAACGCTTGACGCACTACCTGAATACCGCCAATACGATTTAAAGCTTCGCGGCGAATTAATATACAACCTCCCGCTGCTGCTGCTGTGGAATTTTTCGGGTTATTAACCCAACAAAATGGATAGAGTTTTTCAAAGAAAAACACAAAAGCAGGAATTAAAAATTTTTCCCAAAAGCTTTCACATCTCAATAAAACCATCAGAGAAACTAAATCTAAATCTTCTTGCTGAGATTTGATTACCAACTCGCGAAGATTGGTTTTGTGATGTTCGATATCCGCATCAGTTAGCAGAAAATAATCTGGTGTTGGGGTAAGTTTTTCAGCATAACGGATACCTTGTTCAACTGCCCAAAGTTTGCCACTCCAACCATCTGGTAGCGGTTCGCCAGATACGATATGCAATTGCTGGGATTTGTTTAATTCTTGGGCAATATTTAGGGCGACGTTGGCTGTATTATCGGTGCTGTTATCATCAACCAGGACGATAGCGAAAGAACCTGGGTAATTTTGGAGGAAGTGCGATCGCATTGTCGCTGGTAGCATTTCCGCTTCATTTCTGGCGGGAATTACCGCACAAACAGTCGGCCATTTTTCCGGTTCTTTATCTTGTACATCTAATCGCTCATCCGATCGCCAAAACTGTCCCCAAAAACACAACAGTACTACCCAAATTATTAAAGATAGCAAGGTAATCCCCAATTCAACTATGCCGAGAATCATCTTAAAAGATTATTAACTTCAGCGCTTACAATACAATATTATGAAAGTAAATGCAAATGAATACAGCACTTTTCGGGTGAGTGAGCTATACAGATCCCCGACTTCTTGAAGAAGTCGGGGATCTCGACCCATAGCCTGTACTTCATACAACTGCAAGCCGCTGTAAAATGCCGTCCGAATACAATTCTCGACTGCAAAAACAAAGTCCGCGTGAGCGGACTTTATCTAGATATTACTGGAACTTTCCTAAGCAGATTTTGTTTGTGTAGCTACACCTAAAAATCTGTGCGCTGTGGGTATTCAGAATTACGCTGTCCGATTGATCAAATTCCACAGCCAAATAGCAACTAATGCACCCACGACAGCAACAAAAATACTAGGAATGTTGAAAGCGGCGTTAGCTGTAAGCACGAGTCTTCCCGTCTGCAATAAAGTAAATATCGTCCCACCCAGGAAAGCGCCCACAATGCCCAGAACCATCGTAGCTAGAATACCGCCGCCTTGACGACCGGGGTAGACAAGTTTGGCGATCGCACCAGCAACAAGACCCAAAACAATCCAGGCGATAATATTACCCATTTTTTTGGCTCCTTGAAACTTTCTTACTTAAAAATCTAGTATAGCAACTCAAAGAAATATTCCCCTTGTCCGGGGACAAAGTTTTTATGTTTAGTTATATTTTTTTACTTAATAAAGAGTTACATTCCTTAATCGGATCGAAGTAAAAGAAATTACAAGAAACGGTTCGGTGTAAGCACCTACTGTAAGGAGCGATCGCATATCTTAGGCAATCAATCTACTTTCATCTATAGATATGCTTTGTGTACCTGCACAATAGAGGATTTTGTCAGCTTAAGATTGAGGGGTTTAACCCCTCATTTAACACCGTTATTAAACAGTTAAATTGTGCATCTTAAAAGCGAACTTTCCACTAAGTTTGTGGAAAGCTAGAGGAGGATTATCGAATAGGCGATCGCCAGAAATAGAACGGATCTTAAATTCATCTGAATCGGAAGAGACTATTTGTTCCCTCTGCGCCAGGGGGCATAATAAATTAATGCGATCGCCTTCGATATTAGCGATAGGCTCTGCGATTCATCATATTCCACAACCAAATGGCAATAATTGCACCCAAGACGGCGACAAAAACACCGGGAAAGGTTAAAGGAGTGGCGGCAAGTTGGAAAGTTCCCGTTTGCAATAAAGTGACCAAAGTTCCACCGATGAAGGCTCCCACGATACCCAGCACCATCGTAGCCAGAATACCGCCGCCTTGATAACCGGGATAGATAGCTTTCGCGATCGCGCCAGCAAGCAGACCTAAAACAACCCAAGCAACAATACCCATAGCTTTGGCTCCTTAAATGTTTTTATGTCACATTTTCAGAATAGCCAGTAAATTTTTATTTGACCTCTGCCAACCGATATAATCTACTAGATATAAATCGATAATCATCATCTTTCAGGAAATTTATTGAGTAGGTAATTATTCATTTTTCCCCTGTGCCTCTTGGCCGATTTGCCCGTCAACAAACTAATAACTTATGTGCCATAAACCATATGTAAGGGAAATTACCAGTTGCTAATCCAGTACTGTTTCTGCTATAAATCGCAACTAATTAAGCATTTTGCTTGATGCTGCATTAAGCGGATGTTGCTGAGAGTGAACGGAACCTATGCAAACACAAGACAGAACAAAGGTAACAAGCGTTGATGCGGCTATTGCTGCTTCTCAGAATTACCTACTTTCCATCCAATATCCAGATGGTTACTGGTGGGCAGAATTGGAATCCAACGTTACCATAACGGCAGAGGCGGTACTCCTCCATAAAATTTGGGGTACGGACAAGACAAGACCTTTGCACAAAGCGGAAACTTACCTGCGAAGGGAACAGCGATCGCACGGTGGTTGGGAACTATTTTATGGCGATGGCGGCAATCTCAGCACATCGGTGGAAGCTTACATGGCGCTGAAGTTGCTGGGCGTACCGGCCACAGATCCAGCTATGCAAAAAGCGCGGGAATTTATTTTAGAACGAGGCGGCATCAGCAAAACGCGCATTTTTACTAAAATGCACCTGGCATTAATTGGCTGCTACAACTGGCGGGGACTGCCTTCAATTCCGCCTTGGATAATGTTGTTGCCAGAATCTTTTCCCTTCACCATTTACGAAATGTCCAGTTGGGCGCGGAGTAGCACCGTTCCTCTGTTAATTGTGTTCGATCGCAAGCCGATTTACATAACCAATCCCAGCATCACTTTGGAGGAACTTTACACAGAAGGTGCTGAGAATGTGCGCTTTGAACTACCGCGCAATAACGATTGGACAGATGTATTTGTTTGGCTGGATGACGCTTTCAAATTAGCAGAAAATTTCAACTTAGTGCCTTTCCGGGAAGAAGGACTCAAAGCAGCCGAAAAATGGGTTTTGGAACGACAAGAAGAAACCGGTGATTGGGGTGGCATTATTCCCGCAATGTTGAATTCACTTTTAGCATTGCGCTGCCTGGATTATGATGTCAATGACCCAATTGTGGAAAGGGGTTTGCAAGCGGTCGATCGATTTGCAGTCGAAACAGAGGATATTTACTGGGTGCAACCTTGCGTTTCGCCAGTTTGGGATACCGCTTTGGTGATGCGAAGTTTGGTCGATTCCGGAATCGCACCCAATCATCCAGCCCTTGTGCGGGGGGGAGAATGGCTGCTGAATAAGCAAATTTTAGATTACGGCGATTGGGCTGTCAAAAACAAGCAGGGAAAACCGGGTGCTTGGGCGTTTGAATTTGTGAATCGCTTTTATCCGGATGTAGATGATTCTGCGGTTGTGGTGATGGCGTTGAATGGCGTGCAATTGCCGAACGAAGAATTAAAACAAGCTGCCATTGCACGTACTGTGGCTTGGATTGCGACAATGCAATGTCGAGATGGCGGTTGGGCTGCTTTCGATCTGGATAATAATGCAGATTGGCTGAACCAATTGCCTTACGGCGACTTGAAAGCGATGATAGACCCGAATACGGCAGATGTGACGGCGCGGGTGTTGGAAATGTTGGGACGCGGTAATTTCTCGATCGATCCGAGCAATTTCGATCGCGCTTTAAATTATCTCAAAAACGAACAAGAACCGGAAGGCTGCTGGTACGGACGTTGGGGAGTAAATTATATTTACGGCACCAGTGGCGTTTTGGCGGCGCTGTCTCTAGTTGCGCCTCAGTCGCACCGAAGCAATATCGAACGCGGTGCAGCTTGGCTGGTCAGCTGTCAAAATGCCGATGGAGGATGGGGGGAAACTTGCTTCAGCTACGATAATCCCGCCCTCAAAGGAAAAGGAGACAGTACCGCATCTCAGACTGCTTGGGCTTTAATTGGCTTGCTGGCGGCGGGAGAAGCCACCGGGAAGTTTGAGAAAGAGGCGATCGATCGGGGAATCAACTATCTTGTGACTGCACAACGTTCTGATGGCACTTGGGATGAGGATTATTTCACTGGAACTGGCTTTCCCTGCCATTTCTATCTCAAATATCACCTTTATTTACAACATTTTCCCCTGACAGCTTTGGGGCGCTATCGCGCTATTTTCAGTAAGTAAGAGCTTAAAAATGATTAACCGGGTTTCTGTGGAAAAGTTTACAGAAACCCGGTTTCTTCATAGTAGTCATAAAACAGTACAGAGGAAAAACAGAGTGGTTATTATTTCTTCACAACGGTGCAAAGATAGAAATCATCTGCCTAACGCTGCTGCTAAGCTGTTTCTAACCAATCAAAAATTCTGTCTAACTGTGCCAAAGTCACCAGCCCGTATTGCCACAAAATCATGGGAATGTGGTTTGGGCACTCTTCGCTGCGCCGTATGGCTAGGGCGATCGAGGATGCCGGGATCGCTAATTCTTCTTGTAAAAAGTTGACTAATTTTGTCTGCATAGTAGATTGCCTTGCCTTCGAGTCTTAAAAATTTTCTTCTCCCAACCTATGAGAAAAATATCGTTTAAAAACTCCCCTGTCAGGGTGATTTAACTCGTCCTAATGGGTGATTTCGATCACAAAAATCTCTAGGCTCTAAAATTAGCTCTTTAGGAATAAGTCTAACGGTAAATGACCATAAGTTCCGCTGATAGAGTCATTTTCTGAAGATTGGCAGGACACCAGCACACCGCGATAAATTCCTGTGTAGGAATCGAGATAGTGGGATTGCTTGTGAGTGTTAAATTTTATGTAAACTGGGCTTTCTAGGGAAGGGGTTTTGCTGGTGTCGAGACGAATTTTATAGCCCAAGCCCTCTAAATAGGTTTTTAGGGCTGCAAACCCTTGCTCCGCCGTATCGGCACAAATACCTAAATTGAGGTAATCGGACAACTTGGCGATCGTCAGTAGCGCTTGACGGAGTAAAGCTTTTTCTTGTTCCGACTCGATCGGCTTAGTTTCGATGCAGCTAAATTGCTTGAGGATTGTTTGGGCTTGTTCGACAGTGAGGTGAGCAGTCATGGTTTGGGTAGAGTAACTCAAGATTATTTTACGGGCGCGATCGCACCCCCGTAGAGTGGGCATTACCCAATAGAGGACGATCGGATTTCCGTAGGATTCGCTCAATGCTACAATTATACGCATATACGCTTATGCGTATAAGCGCAGGGAGGCCAAAATTTGTATGGGTAGATGTGGGCATAGAATGGATTTATGTCTAAATCTCCTATAAACCTGTCGATCGAAGAAAGTTTGAAACGCAGACTAAAGGCGGCTTGCGCTATGCAAGGCCGTGACGTTAGCAGCGTTGTATCAGAACTGGTTGAGGAATGGCTAGAGAAAATTGAGCCGCAACTGGTGCAACAGGCGTTCCAGAAGGAAAACAATAAAAATTAACGCTAAGCGGCCATAAACATTCTTTAGCGCAAGCCACAACAGTCAAAGTTTTCGGTGCTATCTGACTTACGACCCATTTAATAATGAACAGCGAAAATTCTGAATCTATTTCAGAATAAATTATCTCCCAGCACGCAGTAACCGAACGCAAGAGGTGCTACGAAATGGAAAGGAGATATGGATGGAAGTTACTGCGAATAGAATTAACAGGAGACAAAACTCTTAAATACGATTGCGTATTCGAGGGAAAAACCGAATTTCCTAATTACACAGAGGGGATGGAAAGATGAGTAGAAAGTATATTATTTTTAGAGCGGAATGGAATGAAGAGGAGGGAGCCGAAAACAGGCTACTAGCGCACACTGGAGCTATCACCGACATTCTTGCCGAACATTTCGATTCATCCGATCGTCCCTTACCCTCTCCTGGCTACAGATTGAGGGAATTCCATCGAGTCGAACAATTTTTCGATCGACAGTTCCCAAATGCTAGCACTCACACTCGGATCGGCGATTGGGAAGTAACCAGAGTTGAAAAATATGCCCCAGAAACTATGAGTGAGTTTGAAGCAATTGTTGTGTGCTATTGTCGCTACGCTCCAGTAATTACTCCACTGGAGCCCATGCCAAAAATTCAAGTTTCTGAAGAGCTTCAAGAATTACAGTCGATAGATCGGAGAAGGGATATTGCACCCAGATAACAACCGAGGTTCAAGGCAACCAAAAATCTGGCAAGACGCTTTTTACCAAATCGCGTCCCCACTGATTGATTGTCCGCGCAATTTGGATATGCGGTTCATCTGCTTCCACAGGCAAAATCGTCGCCTTATTGCCACGTTTAAAGCGATCGACTACTAAATTCGCAGCTTCTAAACCAGTCACATAAGCCTTTTCCTGCGACCAGGAACCGTGACGGTTAACAATCCAATCACCACTCATAAAAATGTTATCGAAACTGGTTACTGCTGGTAACATATATTGATAGCTACCTGGATAAAAATGAGTGACTGCCCGTGGCAAACGAATCGCGCTACTGTCGATTACTTTTGCTTCGCCAAAAGCGGGGATACAGGTTGCTAAATCGCGCTGCACTATCTGCACAATTTCCTCATCCCTGAGAGGTAGAAATTGGTTGGCGTGATAGAAATCTGCTTCGATAACTGTTCCGGGTTCGTTGCGATACTCATCGTGCAGGGCGTTGAGGTCAAAAAATGTCCAACCTGTGGTAGGATTGAAGCCAAAGCAGGCATTGGAAGGCAGGGGGATATCGATTTTGCGATCGAACCACAACCGCGTCGCCAAAACGTCGATCGCGCCTAAATTCATCGCGTCCCGAAATTCCTGGCGACTTTGCAGACTAGGGCTACCGCTGACAATTTTTTGCATACCGGTTATCCCAACCGCAAAGATAACCGCATCTGCATCAAAAACTCGATCGCCGCAGACAACGCCCGTCGCTCTATTATTATCAATAATTAAATCGCTAACCCGTTGCTGGGTAACTACTTTTCCGCCAGCTTGTTCGATGCGTTCCACCCAAGGGCGAAAGATTTTTTCTCCGACTGTTCCCCGACACCAAACTACATCGAAATTGGGTTGATGAGCGAGGATAAAATAGTACAGCATACCCAAGGCTGCTGCTGCGGAACATTGCTCGCCTGGGGCGAACAATCCTACTAATAGCATCGGCTCAAAAGAATCGCGGTACAGCCTTGCAGAAACTCCAAATTGTTTGAATAATTCGCGGGCAGTGACTCCATCGTAACGTTGCCAAGCTGCATCGGAATTATCAAAATCGATTAATGCGTAGAGTAGGGGTAAGGCTGAAAGGCGATCGATTAATGGCAGTCGTCTAAACTTAGGATAAAGAAAAGTTCCCAGCGGTGTGGGCAGTAAGGGTTCATCCTGAAAAATGGGGGATTCTACTTCCAATCCGGCGGGAGAATATTGAGAAGAACGAGTCCAAGTTGTGAAGGGATTAAGTTCTAATTCGTTAACTAGAGAAAAGATATTTCTATAGGGATACCAGAAGCCGTGAATGCCTGCTTCGACAGAACGCCCTGCGGCAGTTTTCCAGCCTGCAACCAAGCCACCGGGATAGGAACCGGCTTCTAAAAGGGTTACGTCGTAGCCTTGTTTTGCTAAGTGGTAAGTTGCGCCCAAACCCGCCCAACCCGCACCGACAATTACTACTTTTTGGGTTTGCGATTCTGTTGACATTTAGTACCTTTTGATGATTTGCGCGATTTAATTTTGCTGGGGCGTCGGCGAACAAGATTGTAGGTTGGGTTGAGCGACAGGGAAACCCAACAAATTCTATTTCTGCGTTGGGTTTCGTTACCTCAACCCAACCTACTTTGAGATCTGAAGACAACAAAAATCCCTAGCCCTGACGCCCGACGCCCTCATTGAATTTGTTTCTGATGGTTTCGATGCGGTTGCGATTTACTCCTAAATCTGATTCTCCCAGACGGGAAGCCGATCGCACATGAATCACCTTTTGTCCTTCGTCGAGAAAAAATTCTACATCATCAACAAAACCCATCAGTCTGCTGGTGAATTCTGCATAGAGATAATTGGGTGTTTCGATAATAATTTTAGTTCTTTTTTGGGACTCAATTACTTTTTTGAGTTGAGCCATTGCCTCAGCAGGAGTAGAATTGTAAGTAATAGGCTCAATTTTGTGTCCGGCATCCTGACTTTGGCTGCTGACGCAGTTGGGAGAACTCGGACAAGGCGCTAGTTTGCCTGCTTGTACGCCGAGGTTAGTGGGTCTTTTGCCTGCAAACAAGGTTATGGCTCCTGGAAATGCTACCGTTGCTCCCAGCCACAGGATAGTAACTAACAGCAACGATAACAAGATTATCACGAATTGTCTGAGGGGCGATCGCTTTTCGATTTCTGACTCAACCATGAATAGGATAAAGGTGATGCAACAGGCATATTATCCCATATTACCTACCATCAAAACAATTGGTGGGTCATGCCCACCCTACCAATTTGCGAGGATCGTTTCACCGCGTCGGAAAATTTCCCGCGCATAATCTGTCCAAACTCCTTGACCCCAGTAACGAAAACAACTCGTTTGCAGCAAAAAGTTGTACAGCAATGCTTCGCGATAGCGCGATTCTTTGGTAATGTTTTCAGGCAAAGAATCAACCTTTTTGTGGAAAAAAGCGCTGAGTTGATTCATGGGAGTCAAAACATTTTCGTATCCTTTCACCCAACTGATGTGATTTGTCCAGGAAGCACCATCCATGTGAAAGTTATGGTGAGTTTGCTGCAACTCGGCAATGGCATTAGTTACTGCATCCGGGGTAGAGTTTTCTGGCGAAACTTTTTGCCAAATTAAATGTTGACCGATCGGCTGACAAGTGGGATAATTATCTTCATGGCAACCGGCAGCTTCAATTAATTCCAAATACTCTGTACCAGTCATCGCTACAACGCCCGATTTGCCGCCGTTATTTTGCGCTATTTCGTAACTAGCGCGGAAGAAAGCACCGGGAAATTCGTTCATCATCACGCCGCCATTTTCGCCATCCCCAATTTGGCTGACTATTGGCGGTACGGAAACTTCACCTAACATTTGTCGAGATAAGGTTTTTGCCTCGTAATAAGGCTGCATTTGCGCTACCAGTTTCGTATCCGAACCTTGGGTTTTGATTAAAGCGGTGATACTGACAACTTCGCCGTGAGAATTGCGGGCAATTAAACGGTGAGGCAGATGTTTGTATCCCAGCGATTGTCCGGTGAGAGTTTCCACAGAATGTTCTTGCACTAATAGCCAGCGATAGCCGCATTCTTTCAGCGCTTTGACAAATTCAAATAAAGTATCGGGATGATTGGGTAAGTGCATTTCTGGCGGCGAAAATCCCTTGACGCGAGATAGTGCTGACCAACCAAAAATGGCGGCAAAATGATGTTGCCAAGCTTGGATGTGCAGTTTGAGATCCGGTATGGGAGTGGAGGGAACTACTGCGTGACTCCACATTGTTCCAAGCCATTCCACATAAGGCTGATAAGTGGGGTCAATGGTGATGCGTTTGAGATTTTCTAGGATATCGCCGTGTCCCATTTGTCGCAATCCCCACAACAAATTGCCGGAGTAATCTAACATGACGCGAGGATTGCAACCGTTGGCGACAAGTTCGGGGATAAAATCTGCCATACGGCTATAACAATTGGCAAATGGCGCGGCGTTGTGGTTGTCTCCTGACTGGGGATGTTCAAACATATATTGCAGGTTGGAGATGAGTTGGCCGTTATGTCCGGCGGGTATGGTAGGCTGGTGCATATGCAGGGCTATGGCAAAGGCTGCTTGCACTTCACTTAACTTGATGTTTGTTGTGGGTAAAAATACTGGTTCGTTTTGTTGAGTTACTGACTGAATTTCTTTTTCCCACCCGCATATGTTGGGCAATCCGTCAATTATTTCGGGTAATTGGGGGAGGGTAGTAGGTTGTAATGTTGTAGGCATTTGTGTGAGGGATTTTTATAGGAAACATATTGAGTTTGACACAATTAATGCCAAGTCAAAAATCAAAAGTCAAAAGTGAAAAGCAGATAGAGACCTCGGCAGGGCGAAGCATTCGGACAGAAAAATCTTGAATTTGAGTTATGAATCGTCGCCCGAATGCTTCGCCCCTACATAATACATATTTCGTTCTTTCTGTCAATTTTTTTTACTGGACTGGCGTTCTAGCGACGCTACGGACACCATATCACCGTTTGATGGTAGCAAAAAAGTTTTAGTCCCCTTGCGGGGATGCGGTTAATTGAAAGAGCAGCTTTTGGTATGTTCAAAATGATGATTTTGCGGTTTCAGTCCCCTTGCGGGGATGCGGTTAATTGAAAGTTCTTATCGATTCCGCCGATGAGGAGGATCTGGAGAAGTTTCAGTCCCCTTGCGGGGATGCGGTTAACGGATGCGATCGCAGAATAAGCTGTCGGTTCTTGCGGGTCGATCGGATAAAATCTTAGTTTTTGTTACCAATTTTACGGATGGTGCGTTAGGCACGGCAATTTAATTATTGGTTGCCATACTCAATTTCTCGCCCGTGCCTAAAACACCCTACTGTTAAATAATATTTTGGCAAATATTCTTTGATAATTTCCGATATTCTCGACTTTTTTACTTTTTCCTTTTACACTAAAAAAGTAGAATGATTTTGGTAGGGGCATCTGTAGGTCGTGTTTGTACAAATACAACTTTTGGTATGTTAGAAGCTTTTGATAGTCCGTCTGAGGCGGCATACACAAAAACTGATAAAACTTACTTTCGTAAAAAAATTCCAAACCTAATCGGTATACTAGCACAGCTATTCAAAAGCCGCAAAAGTACCGTGCCTAACTCCCCTATGGGTAGTCCTAATGCAGGGTCATCCTCGATGAAAACGGCACCTCTACCGAGTAATGAAAGCGATCGGGTAGAAGCGCTGAAGCGGTACAAGATTCTCGACACGCCGACAGAAGAAGCCTTTGATGACCTCACCCGTTTGGCTGCCTATATTTGCGGTACTCCCATTGCTTTAGTCAGCTTAGTAGATGCCGATCGCCAGTGGTTTAAGTCACAGGTTGGCTTGGAAGTTACGGAAACGCCCAGAGACCTTGCTTTCTGCGCTCATGCGATTCTCAACCCAGACGACCTGCTGGTTGTTCCCAACGCCTTGGAAGACGATCGCTTTGCAGACAACCCGCTAGTAACTTCCAACCCCAACATCCGATTTTATGCCGGCACACCTGTGGTAACTCCAGATGGTTTTCCGTTGGGAACCCTTTGCGTGATCGATCGCATTCCCCGCCGTCTTTCTGACGAACAACTGGAAGCACTGCGGGCTTTGGGTCGTCAGGTGATTACTCAAATGGAGCTACGATTAAACTTGGCGCGGTTAGAACGGCAAATCGCTAGGAGCGAAGAAGCAGAAGCGCAGCGGCGGGCGTCCGATCGGCAAGTGGTCGATCTGCTCGAAAGTATCACTGATGCTTTTTTTACCTTAGATCGGCAGTGGCGGTTTACTTGCGTCAATCAAGTAGCGACTCAAATATGGCAACGCAGTCCAGAACAACTCCTTGGTCAAAATATCTGGGAGGCTTTTCCGGAAATTGTCGGTTCGCAATTTGAGGAGCAATATCGCAAGGCGGTAGCTCAACAAGTCAGTCTCAGTTTTGAAGAATTTTACCAGCCATTAGATCGTTGGTTTGAAGTGCGGGTTTTTCCTTCTTATGAAGGGGTATCTGTTTTTTTTCACGATATCACGCAGCGCAAGATGATAGAAGAAGCACTGCGCTATCAGCGAGAAAATTCCGAGCGACTGTTGCTTAATATATTGCCGGAACCGATTGCTTTTCGGTTAAAAATGCAGGAAAGCAACATTGCCGATACCTTTGATGAAGTAACGATTCTGTTTGCTGACTTGGTTAATTTTACGAGGTTGGCTAGTAAGGTTTCTCCGAAGAAACTGGTCAGCTTACTTAATAAAATTTTCTCGTCTTTCGATCGCCTCACGGAAAAACATGGTGTGGAGAAAATTAAGACGATCGGCGATGCCTATATGGTAGTTGGCGGTCTACCCACGCGCCGCAGCGACCATGCCGAAGCTGTGGCAGAAATGGCACTCGATATGCAGCAGGCTATTAGCCAATTTAATGTTGACTATTCTACCAATCTTAACATCCGGATTGGTATCAATACTGGCCCTGCTGTGGCTGGGGTGATTGGTACGAAAAAGTTTAGTTATGACCTGTGGGGCGATGCCGTTAACACTGCTAGCCGGATGGAATCTCACGGTCTAGCCGGACATATTCAAGTAACAAAAACGACCTACGAGAAGTTGCAGGACAAATATTTGTTTGAAGATCGCGGCTTCATTCAAATTAAAGGCAAAGGTGGGATGAAAACTTATTTACTGGAGTTTAGACTATCGCACCCCAGGTGCGATAGTCTAAACTCTGATTTACAAGACGAAATAGCTCAGATGTTAGCTGAGCGAAAAAAGGCTA
>NZ_JACJPW010000108.1 GCF_014696265.1 Aerosakkonema funiforme FACHB-1375
CTTCCCTCTTCCCTAGCCCCTAATCCCTAACCCCTAGCCCCTCTCTTCCCTCTTCCCTAGCCCCTAATCCCTAACCCCTAGCCCCTCTCTTCCCCCACTTCCTGTCTGCACCGTTCCCCATCCGCGCTAAACTAAGGTGTACCCGGAGTATTTCTACATTCGCGCTGTTCATCTATTGTGACTGTAAGTCTTTCCCTTGCTGAATCCAAACTAAAAAGCTGGCCTGGTTTAATCGAAGCGTACCGTGCTTATCTGCCAGTAACGTCATCCACGCCGGTAGTTACCCTCTTGGAGGGGAATACGCCTCTGATTCCCATTCCGGCGATCGCATCTCTCATTGGCAGACAGGTGCAAGTTTACGTAAAATTTGACGGCCTCAATCCTACCGGCAGTTTCAAAGACCGGGGGATGACTATGGCAATTTCCAAAGCAAAGGAAGCAGGTGCTAAAGCAGTCATCTGTGCCAGCACCGGCAATACCTCAGCATCAGCAGCTGCCTATGCCCGCCGTGGCGGAATGCGGGCATTTGTCTTGATCCCCGATGGCTACGTAGCCCTGGGCAAATTGGCGCAAGCTTTGCTGTATGGCGCTGAAGTGCTGGCAATTAAAGGAAATTTTGACCGGGCACTCGCGATTGTGCGCGAGATGGCAGAAAACTACCCGGTCACCCTGGTTAACTCAGTCAATCCCTACCGACTGGAAGGACAGAAAACTGCGGCATTTGAAGTGGTAGATGCCCTGGGTGACGCACCAGACTGGTTATGTATCCCCGTCGGAAATGCCGGTAATATTACAGCATATTGGATGGGATTTTGTCAATACCATCAAGAAGGTAAGTGCGATCGTCTGCCGCAGATGATGGGATTTCAAGCAGCAGGGGCAGCTCCGATCGTCACAGGTAAGCCGGTGTCTCACCCAGAAACGCTGGCAACGGCTATTCGCATTGGCAATCCGGCAAGCTGGGAAAAAGCGATCGCCGCCGCCGAAGCCAGCCAAGGGGGATTCGCAGCCGTTACCGATGAAGAAATTTTAGAGGCGTATCGTCTGCTAGCTTCCCAAGAAGGCATTTTTTGCGAACCGGCCAGTGCAGCTTCCGTAGCTGGGATGCTAAAAGTCAAAAACGAGATTCCAACAGGTGCGAAAGTAGTTTGCGTCCTCACCGGCAATGGACTTAAAGACCCCGATACCGCTATTAAACACTGTCACAATCAGTTTAAAGACGGGGTGGAGCCGGTCTTGTCGGCGGTAGCTGAAGTGATGGGTTTTTAAAGCTGGGTAAGTGGGCAGGATGGGAAGACCCCGGCAACTTGTCAGGCTGGGGCCGATCCTGCTTAACTGGAGTTGCTTTAAACTCAGTCGGATCGGTATCTCGCTGCTTGGTGAGCAAATCGATCGTGTCCCCCAAGGCAGTAGTCAGACTTTGGCGAGTTTGGGCGTGCGCCTCCCGTTCTGCTTTCAAGGCTTCTGCAAGACGATCGCGTTCTAACAGCACTTCTACCAGTTTATGCTTCAATGCCTCAACGCTTTGCAACTGTTGCAGTTCTGGGGAACTCGCAGAAATATCCGCAACTTCATCTAATTTGGCAGCAAAATCAACTTTAAGTTGGTCAATTTCTGCCTTAAGCTTGTCTATAGTTTGCTGTGCTAACTTAGCATCAGCGCGGCGTTGTTCTGCTTCTGTATTGTAAAGTTGACTCCATCTAGCAGCGCTATCGACCGCAAGATCGCGATCGCTTTGAGCTTGCGCCACTTGTTGTCGCAGCGCGTTAATTTCCTCTATCCACTGCTTTACATCGTAGTTCATCTGTGTATTTCTTAGTTGGTAGGGTGAGCATCGCCCACCATAAGTTGTTAGATTTGCTCAATTATAAAAATATGATATTTGCCCGTTTTTTTCGTTTTTTTCAGCACTTAAATTGGGCAACGCTGAAGAGAACTTTCCAGCGTGCCGGACAGCAGCGCTTGCCCGGACTTGCGGCGGAAATGACCTACAACGCTATGTTAGCCCTGTTTCCATCAATTTTGGCACTGCTAACGGCGATCGGATTGTTTGATTGGTTACAATCTACCTTTAGATACTTGGCGGCACAACTGGGTAATATTGCCCCTCAAGAAGCGCTGTTTCTGATCAAAGGGTTTACAAATACGATCGGCCTCAGCCAAAACCAAGGATTGTTTTCCCTCAGCTTTATTATCGCCTTATGGACTGCTTCTGGAGCCCTAAGTGCGGCTATGGACGCTCTCGATCGCATCAATCAAATTCCCCGAAAGCAGCGGCGACCGTTTTGGAAAGCCAAGTTAGTTTCTCTCGGTCTCACAATCGGTACGATTTTTCTACTAATTGCCGCATCTTTCCTAGTTTTTATCAGTGACTGGCTCGTGCAAATAGCAGCTCGCCAAACTGGTCATCTAGAGCCAGAACTGCTATCGATTTGGCGGCTGTTCAGTTGGCCTACTGCTTTGGTAATTATTGCATCTGCGATCGCCTTTATTTATCGCTATGGCCCCAGCCGCTGGACTAGGGGAACGCCCATCATGCCGGGAGCGATCCTTGCCTCCGTCTCTTGGGCTATTGTATCGGCTGGATTTCGCCTTTACGTATCTAACTTCGGCAATTACAACGCCGCCTACGGTGCTGTCGGTGCGGCGATCGTATTAATGCTATGGCTCAATTTATCTTGTTTGGTAATGTTATTTGGGGCACAGTTAAATGTTAGCGTAGGGGAAGCGATGCGACGCCGAATTTAAACTTAAACAAATGCCATGACATATGAACCTGACAGTAAAGCTGCTACCCTACAACGCCTTCGCCAGATTAGCCACTTGCTCGACAATGCTATTGCGATTCCCGGCACAAAATATCGCGTCGGTCTCGATCCGATTTTAGGATTGTTACCGGGCGGAGGAGATACCCTTACAGCTTTTTTCTCAGCATACATTGTCTGGGAAGCAGCTCGACTGGGATTGCCGCGAGAATCTTTAGTCCGAATGGTTATGAATATTCTCTTCGATACAGTAGTGGGTGCTGTGCCGATTGTAGGAGACTTTTTGGATGTTACCTGGAAAGCCAACGTTAAAAACCTTCAATTAGTGGAAAATCACTTGGCTTCGCCCATCCCAAGTAAAAAGGTAGATCGGGTATTTCTCATTCTCCTTACAGTAGGATTAATCCTATTTGTGGGAGCGCTAACTTACGTTAGCGTGATAATATTTAGATTGCTGCTAATGCTCTTCACGGGCAACTGAGTTGACTTGATATTAAACCCAAAGATAAGCAAACATAAAACTATGCAAGATTGGTGGCAAAGTACATTTCCAAAAGGTCGTCAAACTTTGACTATCGCCGACGCCAGAGGATATCCTGTAAAAATTGCCTATGGCGAAAAAGGAACTGGTAAACCTTTATTTTTAGTACACGGTATCGGTAGTTGGAGTTATGGTTGGCATCACAACATAGAAGAACTCGCCAAACATTTTCGCGTGATTTGTTTTGATGCCAAAGGACATGGTTTTTCCGATAAACCACATTATTCAGAAGAATTGGGTCATCAAATTGTGGAGATGGGACGAATTATTCGCGCTTTGTGTGATGAACCTGCTGTTGTAGTAGCGCAATCTTTGGGAGCATTAATCGCACTAGCTATTGCTGAAGAAAATCCCGATTTATTGGCGCGATTAGTGTTGATTAATGTCCCTGTCTTCCCCACTCAATTGCCCAGTCTGTGGATGCGCTTGTTAGCTATTTTACCGCTAGATTTGGTGCGAAGTATAGATAGTCTCCGATTGTCATATTGGTTAGCACCAATATTGCGACAAATTGTGGCAATTGGGCGTCGGGAAGTTGTGGTCGATCCGGCAGAAATTACACCGGAAAAAGTGTACTGGGTTAGTTATCCTTATATTGAATTTCCCAATACAGTGATGAAAGTTACGGAAGATTTACAACACGCTGCCGTGGAAATTGAACGATCGCTCAAAAACGAACCGAATATCATCCATAACATTCAAGATAATTTATTGAAAGTAACTTGCCCTGTATTAATTTTATGGGGCGAACAAGACCAATGGTTTCCCGCTGAAAATGCCAAAAAATTACAAGCCCGCTTACCAAATGCGAGATTGAAAATTATTCCTAATTGCGGTCACGATGCGGCAGCAGGTTCTCCAGAGGTAGTTAATTCAGAGATTCTGGAATTTTTGCGAGATAGCGAGTACGTATCGCTCTAACTATGTAATGGCAATATTACCGTAAAAGTTGTCCCCACACCAACTTCACTGGTAAACTTAATCTCTCCATTAAGCAATTCCATATATTTTTGAATGATGGTCAGTCCCAATCCAGTCCCGGAAATATTGCCAACATTTTCTGCACGATAAAATGGTTTAAACAGATGCTATTGCGATTGGGGCGGAATGCCAATGCCTCTATCTTTTACTTCAAAAATAATCTGCTTATTTTCAACATAAATCTCCAGAGTTACTTGACTGCCTGAAGGAGAATATTTAATCGCATTAGATAATAAATTCGTGAGAATATGACCCAAGGCTTTTTCATCAATATAAATCTGTAAATCTGGCGGAAAATTATATACGAAATTTAGACTGTGAGCCTCCTGCTCGGCTAACTCTACTTCCAGTAATATTTCCTGGCAAAAAGCTAATAAATTAATCTGCACTGGATTGCTTTGGAATTTTAAGCCATCGGCTTTACCAATTACCAGCAGATGATCTACCATTTCCAGCATCCGATTGGCAGACTCAAAAATACAATTCATGTATTGAAGCTTTTTTTCTTCAGCCAACTTATATTGGCAATTTTCCAGTAAATCTATCAAACCAATAATGCTGGCAAGTGGATTGCGGAATTCGTGAGAAACCAAAGAAATAAATTGGCTTTTTAAAGAGTTTAATTCTTGTTCCTTTTCTAGGTCTGCGCGTACTTCTTCCGCCTGCAATTGTAATTTTTCATTGGCTTTAATTAATTCAATAGTTTGCTTTTCTACAACTTGTTGTAGGGTTTCGATAACTCCATACATTTCCACAGGATCGAGCGCTCGCATGATATTGGTCTGGGTGATAATACCGACAAGTTGCCCCTGATTTCCAGTCACAACTAAGCGTCGCACCAACCGACGCTGCATTTCCAGATGAGCTACCCACAAAGAATCTTCTGTATTCATACAAAATAGAGGCTGACTCATCACTTTTTCAGCTTGGATATCCTCGATTTGCAAACCCAGGATTTGTAATTGCACGATATCTCTTTCAGTAACTATTCCGATAGGAATAGCTTGTTTGGTATTAGCTTCTGAGTTGGCAATCACCACACAACTAACACAATTATCGGCCATCAATTGCGCCAAATTCAGCACTGAACTTGAAGCAGGCGCATGAATTACTTTAGTTGTCATTACGTCCGCTACTCGACGCATTGTTAACAAATTTACAGGTTGGAGAACTTCTCGAATCGTTTCCGCAGTAACAACACCAACCAGGTTTTCTGCATCGTCTATACTTGGTAAGTGCCGAATTTGATTATCGCGCAAGAGGGAAAGAGCTAAAAATACATCTTTAAATTCAGATTCAGCAAGAGTAATCACCTCTTTGGTCATCACGTTTGCGATCGGTACAGCTAAGTTCTGTCCTCTTGCCACCAATTTAACTACATCTCGCTCTGTAATTATGCCTCGAATCTTTCCTTCTTCCACAATCAAAGCGCAATTATTAACTTTATAATTGCCGGGATGAGGCATAAAAGATGGCTGACCGGAATAAAGATTTTTATTTTTAGCTTCAGCTTTATTAAAAAATGTACATTCGCCTCCATGAATTTGATTCATCTTGGCTAGGACATCTAAAAGTGGAGTATCTGGTGAAACAGTGAGGGGATGACGGTTAATAGCTAGTTGCGGCTCTGGCAAGTTCATATATACAATTTGCTTTGCAACTCAATTATTTAGATATCTTAACATTTAAAAATTTAGCCACAAATCGATTAAAATCGATGATACTTAATATAAGTATAAGCTAATATATTTATTTGGCAATATCAGCTAAAAACTTGAAAAACTAAACTCCTCTTACCTTGTAAAAGCGGTTTTGCAATAAAGTTTACCTGCAAACCCCTGGAGTAATTTTGCATTTGGACTTGACATTTTAGCCACGCTGCGAGTGCCGAAGGTGACCGTCAGCGTAAGCAAGTATGATAAAGAACGTGCAATAATGATCCCTCTGTGACCCACGATCGCTCTCACAAATGCCCGAATCTCCCCAACCTCCTTTCGACCTCGCATCTGCCCTCAATATCGGTACGGATCTACACTTCCAGTTACCCGATCCAGAAGACGATCGCATCCCAGATAGTGAGTTTCAGCAGCAAGTGGATATCGCTTGGCTGGTATGCGATCGCTTCGACTTGCAAACGGAAATCTGGCGCGGACGTATTTTACGAGTAGTGCGCGATCGCGAGAAGAAAGGCGGCGACGGACGCGGCACTGGTTTTCTAAATTGGCTGAAAGAGCGAGAAATTAACAAAAGTCAGGCTTATTCTCTGATAGAGTTAGCCAATAGCGCCGATACTCTTTTAGCTGAGGGAAAGCTCGACCCGACTGCGATTAGAAACTTCAGCAAACGCGCTTTTGTGGAAACAGCCAAATCATCTCCAGAAATACAACAACTGGTCACTGATGCAGCGCAAAAAGGCGATCGCATCACCCGTCGGGAAGTGCGCCAACTCGCAGAAGAGTGGACAGCTATGACCTCCGATTTACTCCCCGACGAAGTAAAAGCTAAAGCCGCCGATCAAACTCTTCCGCCGCGTTACCTCGCACCCCTAGTTAAGGAATTGGAGAAATTACCCGAATCTCACATAACCTTACTGCAAGAAGAAGTCGCCCAAGAACCCAGCGTCGATAAACTCAAACAGGTAACGTCAGACGCCCGCAACTTAGCCAAGTATCTCCACGCCGCCGCCCAAGTGCAAGCCATTAACCAATCATCGGTAGATGTGGAAATGGCGCTAGAAGAAGCGCTGCGGATAGGTTGTTTGAATACAGCATCTGATTTGGTCAAACAAGCGTCTCAGCTAGAACAAACGATCGCCAAACTTTACACTACTTGGAAACGTGTCGGTAGTTTGGCGGATCGGCTATATGTGGATACCGGTGCGAGTACGCCCAACTTGCGATCGCTTCTCACTTGTTTGGAAAGACTAGCCGGTGAATCGATCGAAGTACCTCTGGATGAAAATGGCGATCGTACCGTTCGCCTGCGAATTTTCGCAGATTCAGATTAAATTGGCAACCTACAATTCTAACAATAAATTAGCCTAATTGCTTCGTTACTTAGTTAACGGCTAAGGTTAGCGGAGCAATTTTTTCAAACTCTTCCAAATCCGAGAAAAACTAAAATAACGCCGATATTTAGTAGCAAGTTCTTTTCCTACCAAGACAAGACCTAACCAGAACAAAACTTCTGCCACAACAGCTAGAATAGTTACTAATACAGCCTTGTGTGCTAAATCTATCTGTATAAATGGCACAACAAAAATTATCGCTGCCCAAGGCAAGAAAGATACAACAATAATCAACAGACCTAGATTCTTTAGACTCATTTCAATTACAGTTAGCTTTTTTCATTTAAAGCCGAGGCACACAAAAGTAAGCGCTCGAATACCTATAAGTTTATCGTTGTCAAATAAACTTTTTAACTCAGCGTTACTCTGCGAAAACATACCCTGCGGTCAGCCGCTGACGCGGCTAGTGCGTTCCTTTGCCTTAAACTTAACTCTTAATTCCAGTTGTAGCAATTCCCCTAATAAATTGTCTTTGGCCTATTAAAAACAACAGCAGGATCGGCACCGTAGCAATAGTCACAGCCGCCATCATCAAAGGCCAATTATTCGTAAATTGCTCCTGAAAATCTGCCAGCGCCAGCTGCACCGTTCTTAATTCCGGTCGCGTTGTAAAAACCAGCGGTTTAAACAGATCGTTCCACTCCCCGATAAACGTAAATAAAAATAGCGTCACCAATGCCGGACGAGACAAAGGTAGCATCACGCGCCACAGAATTTGCAGCCGATTTGCCCCATCCAATGCTGCCGCTTCCTCTAATTCGATCGGTACTGTTTGAAAGTACTGACGTAGCAGAAAAATGCCAAATCCATTCGCGGCTGTCGGTAAAATCAAAGCCCAGTATGTGTTGATAGCGTGTCCCCACTTCAACACCAAAAAAATGGGAATCACTAATAGCTGGAAAGGAATTACTAACGTTGCCAAAACAATTAACAGCAAAGCTTGCCGTCCCCGAAATTTTAACCTTGCTAAGGCGTAGCCTGCCAAAGCTGAGGTGATAACCTGAAATCCAGTTACCGCTAAAGCGACTAAAGTTGAATTGGCAAAAGCGAGGAGAAAGTTTCCGCGCTGCCATGCCTGTCGATAATTTTCCCATGTCCAGCCCTTTTGCCAAGGAGCTAAACTGGGTGTTGTCCCGGTGGGGGCAAAGGAGGTGAGAAAAACTGCGAAAAGCGGTAGCAGTACAATAAACGCAGTAATTACAAGCAATACCGGAATTAGCCATTCTAGGAGGCGATTCCAGAACAGGAATGGCACTGTTGGCCCACTTTGAGGATAAGCGATCGGCGACTGACTTTCGCAATTTTGCTCAGGCATCTATCTCTAAAATAAGGATTTGCATACAATACAGACTAGGTATTAATTCCGATTCTCTCACCCAGGCTAGATCCTAGTCTGGGTGATTATCGGTCAAGATCGGGTAAGTCGAATGCTTACTCTGACCAAAAAACCCGCCCTTTTTGGCAATTCTGGTAAATTGGATTTAAATTGCGAGTGAGGGTTTTCCAGGCCCCATTATAGCCTCGCGTCGATTTTGCATCGACACAATATCTACCAACAATGTTGAGGAGACAAGTCACGTATGCCGCAGCTTGAGGCCAGTCCAGCAATTGACTTTCACAACGAAACGTATAAAGACGCCTACAGCCGCATCAACGCGATTGTAATTGAAGGCGAACAAGAGGCCCACGAAAATTACCTTCAACTGGCTGAACTGCTGCCGGAACATAAGGAACAATTAATTAGCCTTGCCAAGATGGAGAGTCGTCACAAAAAAGGTTTTGAAGCCTGTGGGCGCAATCTCCAAGTGACGCCAGATATGGAATTTGCCCGTCAGTTCTTTGCCCAACTGCACCAAAATTTCCAAACTGCACTGCCAGAAGGGAAGATAGTCACTTGTTTGCTGATTCAATCTCTGATTATCGAATGTTTTGCGATCGCCGCCTACAACATTTACATCCCAGTAGCCGACCCCTTTGCCCGTAAAATTACTGAAGGTGTTGTAAAAGACGAATATTCTCACCTTAATTTCGGAGAAGTTTGGCTAAAAGAACATTTTGCAGAATCTAAAGCTGAGTTAGAAGAAGCCAACCGTCAGAATCTACCTGTAGTCTGGAAAATGCTGAACCAGGTAGAAACCGACGCCCGCGTACTGGGTATGGAAAAAGAAGCCTTGGTCGAAGACTTCATGATTCAGTACGGAGAAGCTCTGAGTAATATTGGTTTCACGACCCGCGATATTATGCGGATGTCAGCATACGGTTTGGCAGCTGCCTAATTTGGGAGTGCCTTTGCAAGTGCTTCGGCTTTAGTGTTGAGTCCTGAGTGCCGACTAGAGAAGATAACACAAAACTTTTATCGCCGATTAGTCGATCGCTGCACTAATCGGCCATTTTGTGTAGTATTTTTAAGGGTCAGTAACAATTTTTCATTCCTCTCACCTTACTCAAGCTCGACTAAAGGTCTGCTTTAAGCAATTCATGTTTGGTCTTATCGGTCACCTTACCAGTTTAGAACACGCCCAAGCAGTAGCCAGAGACTTGGGCTACCCGGAATATGCCGATCAAGGGTTGGATTTTTGGTGTTCTGCCCCGCCCCAAATCGTCGATACCATAAAGGTTACGAGCATTACCGGTCAAACAATCGAAGGTCGGTATGTAGAATCTTGCTTTTTGCCAGAAATGCTGGCAAATCGCCGGATTAAAGCAGCTACCCGCAAAATAATCAACGCGATGGCTCACGCCCAAAAGAACGGCATCAATATCACAGCTTTAGGTGGTTTTTCTTCGATTATTTTTGAGAACTTCAACCTGAACCAAATTACCCAAGTCCGCAATATCAAGCTAGAATTTGAGCGTTTTACTACGGGCAACACCCATACGGCTTATATCATTTGTCGGCAGGTGGAGCAAGCATCGAAAAAAGTAGGTATTGATCTGTCCAAGGCGACGGTAGCGGTTTGTGGCGCTACCGGTGACATTGGCAGTGCCGTTTGCCGATGGTTGAACGATCGCACGGATGTGCCAGAATTATTGCTGATCGCTCGCGATCGCGAGCGATTGGATGCGTTGCAATCAGAACTGGGTCGGGGTAAAATTATGGGCTTGGAAGAAGCGCTACCCCTAGCCGATATCGTAGTTTGGGTGGCGAGTATGCCCAAGGGCGTCGAAATCGATCCCACTACACTCAAGCAACCTTGTCTGCTCATTGATGGTGGCTATCCCAAAAACCTGGGCACTAAAATCCAGCATCCCGGTATATACGTTCTCAATGGCGGCATCGTTGAGCATTCCCTCGATATTGAGTGGAAAATTATGAAAATCGTCAATATGGACGTTCCCGCACGCCAATTATTTGCCTGTTTTGCCGAATCGATGCTACTGGAATTCGAGAAGTGGCACACCAACTTTTCTTGGGGACGAAATCAGATTTCCGTAGCAAAGATGGAGCAAATCGGTCAGGTTTCGGTCAAACACGGATTTCAACCGCTGTTGTCATTTTGACCGTAACTGAGGGCAGGGCCATACCCTGCCCTCTAGTAAACTGGAATTGCATGATTCTCGATCTCTCTACATCACGAAACCACCTATAAAGCGGAGACTGCTTTCAATCTCACTAAAAGATGTCACCTATTTCCGCAAGGAGGCTCACACTTAACCTGATAAGGTCAGTGTTGACAGGAATTGCGGGGCTTTCATCGAAACATCCCTTCTTTTACAACAGCAACTAAATTACTTGCTAAAGTAAACTACTAACGAAAGATCCATACAGTCAAAGTTATAATTAATTCCAAAAAAGTAGCTTCAAGATGGTATTTTTTGGAAAATATGCTGGCAAAAACGTCCGCATTATAAATGGGGATGGCGGCGGTCTAAAGATTGACCCGCTCAAAGGCGAACGGTTTTTGTAGCGTCTGCGTCAGGGCGATCGCAAATTAGCTGAGTTTCTGGACAACTTACAGGTTAGGATTTGGAAAGAGTCTACACAGTGTCGATCGAGTTTTAAACGTGGCCGAACCATCCCGCAAACCTTTACTACTAGACTTTGAAAAGCCCTTGGCAGAGCTGGAAACCCGCATTGACCAAATTCGCCAACTCGCGTCCGAAAATGGGGTCGATGTCACCGAGCAAATTCGCCAGTTAGAAGCACGCTCGGTGCAACTTCGTCAAGAAATTTTTAGCAGTTTATCACCGACGCAGAAGTTGCAACTGGCGCGTCATCCCCGTCGTCCCAGTACGCTGGATTACATTCAGGCGATGACCGATGAATGGATGGAACTGCACGGCGATCGCGCGGGTTCCGACGATCCGGCTTTGGTGGGCGGTATTGCCAACCTGTCTGGGCATTCTGTGGTGATGTTAGGCCATCAAAAAGGCCGCGATACCAAAGATAACGTTCTGCGTAACTTTGGTATGGCTTCTCCGGGCGGCTATCGCAAAGCAATGCGGTTGATGGAACACGCCGATCGATTTGGAATGCCTATATTGGCCTTTATTGATACTCCCGGTGCTTCCCCGCGTGCAGAAGCAGAAGCTTTGGGCCAGGGAGAAGCGATCGCTTATAATTTGCGAGAAATGTTTCGCCTCAACGTTCCCATCATTTGCACTGTGATCGGCGAAGGTGGTTCCGGCGGTGCTTTGGGCATTGGCGTAGGCGATCGACTCTTAATGTTTGAACATTCAGTATATTATGTCGCCAGCCCAGAAGCCTGCGCTTCTATTCTCTGGAAGGATGCCAGCAAATCTACCCAAGCAGCTGAAGCTCTCAAAATTACAGCTTGGGATTTGAAAAATCTCGGCATTCTCGATCGGCTTTTACCCGAACCCCTTGGTGGGGCACATTCCGACCCTATCAAAACTGCCGCTACCCTTAAGCAGGCTCTTATTTACCACATAGAAGAACTCAGCCAAATGACTTGCCACGAACGTCGGGAATTGCGGTATCAAAAGTTTCGTCGCATTGGCGTTTTCAGCGAAATATCTGCCTGAAAATTCTGTATAGCGATGGTATAATAAATTTTGTTACAATTGTTAACACATCTTTCATTTTGAGATGGCTCAAGCTGGGTAAGTTCGTTTGCCGAAAGCAAACACTCAGAAGTGATGGGATGTTCCATCCAAACTTGCAAACATTCAACTAATGAGTGCTTCAACTGATAAACGCGCCCTGATTACTGGGGCAAGCAGCGGGATTGGCAAGGCAACAGCTTTGGCGTTTGCTAATGCTGGCATTAACGTGGCATTAGTGAGCCGCACCTACGAAAAATTGGCGGCGGTTGCCGAACAAGCTCGCGCTTCTGGGGTGGAGGCCAAGCCTTACGCTCTAGACCTAGCTGAGATTGACCAGGTAAAAGATAAAATTGGCGCGATCGCAGCTGACTTTGGCCCAATTGACATTCTGGTCAACAATGCTGGCATAGGATACACAGCTACTTTGAGGGACACACCCTTGTCTGACTGGCAGAGGGTAATAGACCTCAATCTAACTAGCGTTTTGCAGTGCATTTTGGGCATATTACCAATGATGCGCGATCGCCGCTCTGGCATCATCATCAATGTTGTTTCCATTGCCGGTCAACAAGTATTTCCCGGTTGGGGAGCTTACTGTGTCAGTAAATTTGGCCTGATGGCTTTATCAAAAACCCTAGCGGCAGAGGAACGGGAGCGCGGCATTCGCGTAACGGCAATCTGTCCGGGTTCCGTAAATACCCCCATTTGGGATACCGACACTGTTAAGGCTGACTTCGATCGCTCAGCCATGTTAACCCCCGAAATTGTGGCGCAGTCAATTTTACAGACGGCGCTACTACCAGAACAAGCAGTAATTGAAGAGTTAACTCTCTTAGCCAGTGCTGGAATTCTCTAGGTTGCTGCTTCTCTGTTGACCTTTACCCGATCGCATTACTTTAATTAAGGCTTATCATGACTATCGCTTCCTCCAACGGCTCTAATGGCTCTACCTCTCTTTCCGTGAGTTCCAATGGTATTCTCAACGTCCCTACCCGGCCCGATCGCAACACCTTGAACGGTCGCGAACCCAATTTGCACCCACCTACGCAAGAAACCCAAGAGAAAATGATGGAAGCCGTGCGGACAATCCTGTTGGGAGTGGGAGAAGATCCGGAACGGGAAGGTTTGCTTAAAACACCCAAGCGAGTCGCAGAGGCGATGCGGTTTCTCACCAGCGGCTACAATCAATCTCTAGAAGAAATTGTCAACGACGCCATCTTTGATGAAGGTCACAACGAGATGGTTTTAGTCCGCGATATCAATTTCTTCAGCCTTTGCGAACACCATATGCTCCCTTTTATGGGTAAAGCTCACGTCGCCTACATTCCCAACCAAAAAGTCGTAGGTTTGAGCAAACTGGCACGCATTGTGGAAATGTACTCCCGTCGCTTGCAGGTACAAGAACGTCTCACTCGTCAAATCGCCGAAGCAATTCAGACTATTCTAGAGCCCAAGGGAGTTGCTGTTGTCATGGAAGCCACCCATATGTGCATGGTGATGCGCGGTGTTCAAAAGCCCGGTTCTTGGACAGTCACCAGCGCAATGGTGGGTGTTTTCCAAGAGGAGCAAAAAACTCGCGAAGAATTCCTTAACTTGATTCGCCATCAACCAGCTTTCTTTTAGGCACAAGCGCGTCAAAAAAAGATCTGAGTAAACTTTTTTCCGTGTCTAAATAACTCAAGTTGCTAGTTATATTTTTGAGGGAAGGTTTGTCATCTGTCAGTCGCCAATCTTTATTTACTACTGACTGATGCCGATCTATCTGCCGTTCTCCTACATTACGCCACTAACTAGCAACTTAGGTTAATACTCAACATCTTCCCATTCTCCCCATTCATCTTTACACCACCCAAAACTACGCCAACATCCATGACCGTCAGTTTGTTTTTCAAAAACAAACTCAAGAACACTTTCTCCAGTTTTTAAACACAAACGCTTTTTGCTAGTAGCATCGAACAGAAACAGCGTCAGACTCACACAAAAAATATTTTGCACATCCCCTCCGACTTCAGTTCCTACCATACCGCCACCAATCACAGCTGACCAAGTTGTAGATAGAGGAGATATTTTTCTTGCCCCAGTCCACATCCACCGACTAAATGACGGTGAATGTGGGTATTCGATACTTAAGTAAATTTCAGGTTCACGTTGAAAATCCTCTCCCATGAACTTCTGAAAATCATCTAGGAGAATATCAACAATTTCACACCATGTTTCTTTACTATATGGTTTTTCCCCTTGACCTGCATTCCAGAGCTTTTGCTCAAGATCTGTATTTTATATTTTTACCTCAAAATTACTCAGAAGGTAAGTTCAACATAATTGAAATCCTTTGTCCGGGTATTAAAATAAAAATCTCCAGATATTAAGTTTAGTTAATAATTGACGAAAATGCTTATTTGTGAGATAATAATGTAAAAAATATTTGTTAACCTCAAATTGTTACTAACTGGCTTGCGAGAGATTGCAAGTCTGCTTGAGGAAGATGAATAATTTTTATTTACGGCTGCACAAGTTCGCCTACCTCTTATTAGGAATAAGTGGGTGGGCATTACATAGCTCTGTCGCCGCACAAATCATTCCGGATAGCACCCTGCCTACTAATTCCCTCGTTACTCCTAACGGAAATACTTTCAGTATAGATGGTGGAACAGCCGCAGGCAGCAACTTATTCCACAGTTTCCGGGAATTTTCGGTTTCAACTGGCAATACAGCATTTTTCAATAACTCGATCGACATTAACAACATCATTACCCGCGTCACCGGAGGGCAAATCTCCAACATTGATGGATTAATTCGCGCCAACGGACAAGCAAATCTATTTTTAATTAACCCCAGTGGCATTATTTTTGGTGCCAACGCACGCCTGAATATTGGAGGTTCGTTTCTCGCTTCCACAGCAAGTAGCCTCAAGTTTAGCGATGGTACAGAGTTCAGCGCCGCTAATTCCCAAACTTCAGGGCTGTTGACTATAAATGTTCCCATAGGGTTACAGTTTGGGCAAAGTCCTGGCACTATTCATGTTTCCGGGAGAGGACACAATCTGACATTGGAAAACGCTCCGATTCCTCCGCCTGTGCAAGTTAGCGATGAAAACTCAGGGCTAAACGTCAAATCGGGTCGTACCTTAGCCTTGATTGGTGGGCCAGTAACCTTAGATGGTGGAATCCTAATAGCAGAAAGTGGGCGAATAGAGGTCGGAAGTGTAGGCCAAGGACAAGTGAATATCAATCCAACTGTATTCGGATTGATATTCAACTATTCGCAGGTGCAAAACTACGGAGATATTCACTTATCTAACGCCGCATTACTGAATGCTAGTGGTGATGGGGGAAGGGGTATCCAAATAGTCGGAAGACAGGTAAAAATGAGTGATGGCTCCTTCGCCTTTACTAACACTCTTGGTTCTTTACCAGGTGGAGCGATCGATCTGTTCGCCTCAGAGTCAGTAGAATTAAATGGAGATAGCTCCAACGGTATCTCTAGTGGTTTAATAAGTCAAACAGTAGGGGCAGGAAATGGTGGTAATATTATGGTTTCCACCCACCGTTTAATAGTCAACAATGGCGGCAGAATAACCTCTGTTCTTTTCCAAACAGGAGACGGGGGCAGCATCTCTGTAGAAGCTAATGACTTAGTAAAATTTATTGAATCTTCAAGATTTAATAATGGCGCTGCAAGCGGCATCGAATCTATGAATTTTGGTTCTGGAAATGGGGGAAATATTACCCTATTGACTCGCCGCTTCCAAATCCTCAATGGCGGAGCTTTATCAGCTATTACTACATATTTTGGCAGAGGTGGTAATGTGCATCTGAAGGTAACAGATTCTTTAGAGGCGATTGGATTTAATAGTCGCACAGGTTTCCGAACTGCGATTTTATCAGAAACAATCGGCCCAGGAAAAGCAGGCAATTTGACGATTGATACCTCTAGATTAATTGTTCGGGATGGAGCGCGTATCGGTGCTAGTACTATAGCTACTGGAGCGGGGGGAATTTTAACTGTAAATGCGTCTGAATCTATTGAAGTTAAAGGGGTTGCTAGTGGAACCTCGCTGATTAGCTTGCTATCTTCATCAGCTTTATCTAATACTCCAGCGCAAAAATTTTATGGATTACCTGTAGTTCCTTCTGGAGATGCTGGAAATGCCACTATTAATACGCCGAGACTGATTGTTGCCAACCAAGCTCTAGTTGGTGTAGATAATCAAGGCTATGGTGAAGCTGGCGATCTGAAAATAACAGCAGGGCAGATTATTCTGGATAGAGGACGGTTAACTGCTGCTAGCGCATCTGGAGGAGGAGGTAATATGAACCTCCTGATTGGGGATTATGTGTTTCTACGCAATAACAGTCAAATTACAGCACAAGCGGCTGGGTCTGGTAACGGGGGTAACATGACTATTAATTCCCCGTTTATTGTTGCTATTAAAAATGAAAATAACGACATTATCGTCAATGCCTCTGCTGGTAATGGGGGTAGGATAAATATTACTGCTAAAGGAATTTTTGGATTAGTGCAAACTCGCGATTCCCTGAATAATTCCCTGAGCGAAATCAATGCCAGTTCGCAAACGGGGATTGATGGACTTGTACAAATTAGCACCCCCAATCTAAACCCTACTTCGGGATTAGCGGTATTGCCAGAAAAAGTTTCCGATCGCAGTAACCTTGTGGTTGTTAGGTGTGGCGCTGCGAGTGGCAATTCGTTTAGAGTTACCGGACAGGGCGGTTTACCGGTAAATCCTTACGACGCTCTCAGCAGTTGGTATAATACAGCAGGAGTTTCCGATCTAGAAACAGTCGCTCGACAAAGCGATCGCGCGGGGGAACGGGAAAGGAAACGAATTTCTGTTTCTCCAATAGCAAACGATCGAGCGCCTATTGTGGAAGCGACGGGATGGGAGATCGATCCAAAAGGAGAAGTGCAATTAGTAGTGAATGAAAAGGCTGCGATCTTTGCTGCTTCTTGGGATAATCAACCTATTTGCGCTATCTGATCGAGCAGTTTCGCTATATTACTCAACTGCCACTCTAGTTCCTAATTTCTCAAACAATTGCGCTACTTTATGTAAGTCTTTATCTCCAGGAGAGCGCTCGACACCGCTGGATAAATCGATACCGTTGGGTTGAACTTGACTCAGGGCTGACAACACGTTATCCGGTGTTAAACCACCGGCGAGCAACCAAGGGCGAGTGAGAGTGTAACCTGGTAAGGTAGTCCAATCTAGTGTTTTACCAGTACCGCCCAATTGAGTGGGATGGTAGGCGTCAAGCAGAAGCGTATCAACTGCATCCGTGTAGGTGTCTGCTTGAGATAATGAATCGGGTGTCTGCACTCTCAGAGCTTTGATAACTTCTACATCTGGTAAAAGCTGGCGTAACTGTTGGCAGAATTGGGGAGATTCATTGCTGTGCAACTGAACGCCATTCAATCCAGCCGCATTAACTATTTGACAAATTTCATCAATTGTGTTGTTTGCAAATACACCAATACGATCGACATTTACCGACAATCGATCTACCACCGCCCGGATCTGTGCAGGAATGACGTAGCGGGGAGATGTGGGGACGCAGATAAAGCCGAGAGCAGTTGCTCCCAGTCGGGCGATCGCATCTCCTTGTTCCGGCTTAGTAATTCCGCAAATTTTAACCCGCATCAACGCTACTCCATCACTACCAGTCCAATTTGTATCAAAAGTTTGAGTTTATGTTAACTCTTAAAACAGATTCTTGTTATTTAGTAAGCGCTTCTTATAATTTTTGTTGTTGTTTAGTAAAGCAGGAAAGATAGTTTGCTTAACTTAACTTTACTTGCGGCTGTTGTGGAATCTACCGTCCCCCGCACACCGAATTGGACTCCGGCTGTGGGACTTGTGATGATTTTATGCAACTTACTGGCGATCGCGATCGGTCGCTTCGCCATCCAAAACCCTGGTAGCGGCCCAGATCTTCCCGTTGGTAAACCAGCGCTGTTCAGGAATTTTACAATACCGGAATTGCTTGCTACAGCAAGTTTCGGCCACATATTGGGTGCCGGGGTCATTCTGGGACTGACCAACGCGGGTATCCTTTGAAAAGAAATCGTTCCAGAACCTCAGCTGTGCGATGGGTAGCTGAGTGGGAAAATGAAAATGTCAGTTTTTCGATTAAGGAGAAAAATCTTGATTAACTCGATGATACTTGCTGCCGCACAGTCTACCGTTCCCGCAACACCAGCCTGGTCTCTGAGTATTGGCTTGGTGATGATTATTTGTAACATCCTTGGTATTGCGATCGCCCGCTACGCTACCCAGGATCGGGGAAGTCAACCCTCTTTAGGACCGATTGGTATTCCTCAGTTAGTTGCGGGTACTAGCTTTGGTCATATCCTGGGAGCAGGAGTGATCTTGGGATTGACCAACGTTGGAGCTCTCTAAATTTTGGCTCTGACCCTAAACCGTCGATCGTAACTAACTGCTGCATTAATCAGGCGCTGTCCTAATTCTGGGTGACAACCATTTGGGGCAGCGTCAGCATCGCATTACCTATTAGAGGGAAAAAGCTAACAAAAAATTTTTTTAACAATTGTAATCTCATCCGAAGAAGTATTGCAGCAGGTCGCTCGTCAATAAAAGTTCCGACCCTTGAGAGACAGACTTTAAACAAAGTAGCGTTTATCCTAGTTAGATAGCACTCTATTGAATGGCATAAGTGGTAACGCAATTAAGCACGAGCGTACAAATTAGATTGATAAAAAAGTAAAGGAAAATTTTTTATGCAGGCAGGTTGGAGAATCGGAAGTATATTTGGAATTCCACTCTACATTGACCCCTCGTGGCTAATTATATTGGGTATTTTTACATTTGCCAACGGGTATAACTTGCAAGAGGCTTATCCGCAATGGAAATTGGTTACATCTTGGGGGATTGGCTTTTCGATCGCTATACTGCTGTTTGGCTCAGTACTGTTGCACGAATTGGGTCACAGTTTGGTAGCGCGATCGCAAGGAATTAAGGTTAGCTCAATTACCTTGTTTCTTTTTGGTGGAATTGCGTCGATCGATCGAGAATCTCAAACACCTGGTTTGGCTTTTCAAGTAGCGATCGCAGGGCCTTGCGTGAGTATAATCTTGTTTGGGTTACTGAATCTGCTAAGTTATCTATTGCCGCCGTTGAGTCCCGCGCAAGTTTTAGTTGCACATTTGGCAAATATCAATCTAGTGTTAGCTTTGTTTAACCTCATTCCCGGTCTTCCGTTGGATGGTGGGCAGATTTTGAAAGCAGCAGTATGGAAGCTCAAAGGCGATCGCTTTCAAGGTATCCATTGGGCAGCCCGCACCGGACAAATTTTAGGATGGGTAGCAATTATCTTTAGCGGTTTCAGTTACATAATCACATCAGAACCCGGTATACTCTGGATGGGTTTACTGGGCTGGTTTGTGTTGCGGAATGCCAGCGCTTACGACCAAATCACCAACCTACAAGAAAGCTTGTTGCAGCTAACAGCCGCAGACGCTATGACGAGAGAATTCCGCGTTATCGATGCAGATATGACGCTGCGCCAATTTGCAGACGATTACCTCTTACAAGCTACCCAGCCGGAGGTTTACTTTGCGGCTTCGGACGGTCGCTATCGGGGTCTAGTCTCGCTAGATGATTTTCGGGCGCTGGAACGCAGCGAGTGGGAAACTCAAACAGTTCGCAGTATTGTCAAGCCTTTGGATGCGATCGACACCGTGGAAGAAAAGACGCCCTTGGTGGAAGCGATCGAGCGGATGGAAAGTGACAAATTATCCAGAATTACAGTCCTTTCACCGGCAGGTACTGTGGCTGGTATTATCGATCGCGGCGATATTGTACGAGCAATGGCCCAAAAGCTGAACGTTAAAATATCGGAGGCTCAAATCAAACGGATCAAAGAAGAAGGTAGCTATCCCCCCGGATTACCCATTCCAGCGATCGCCCAAGCAGCCGCAGAGTCAACCGCAACGCAAACTAAAGAACCTCTCTCAACCTGAAAAACTAGGGTCTAGGGGAAAAGTTAAAGTTGTCCTAACCGACCTTCATCTATTGCTATAGTTATTTTTTGGTAGATCGCAACTGTCTGCTACCAAGCAAATACCGCCAGAGTCCAGGATGTCGGCGATTTAGTCCCATATCTCTCTGCGAGAGAAGGCGCTGTTTTGTCAAAAACTGATGATTATTTAATTGCCACAAGTGCGCCAATTATGCCAGGGGATCGTATATTAGTAAGATGATTGCAAATTTATGTGTTTCAGATTTCAAATTTGCTAGTGTTTCCCGCAAGTTGCGTGTAGCTTGTTTTGCGGAAAGACTACACCCACCCTCAGACCAAAGATTAACCGAAAATTTGAAATTGGAAATCTAAAATCTGAAATTCTCAGTAAATACGCTTTGGCTTCTATGGCAAGAGGTATTAAAAATGAACCTTTTTTTCCTCATTCCTCTGGCAATAGTGCCAGTCGCACTATTCATCTTTAAAAATTCGGCTGATGAAATGGCCTATCTCTCGGCTGCCATTTCAGTTGTGGGCTTAATTTTGAGTTTAGTTTTAGCACCTTGGCAGATTCAGATATTTCTGCTTGCAGTTGTAGCGATCGCGGCTAGAAAATTGTGGTTGTCGGCTATGAGCCAAGAGGAATCTGAGCCAGAAAAGGAAATAAAGCTCAGTTATCGGGGCCTCAACTACGAACATAATCCTCCGGAAGTTAAACTGACTGGAGATGAGATTATAGGAAAATATCGCGGTCAAGTTTGGAAATCTCCAATCGCAGAAGAACCCACCATAATTCAGCCAACCTTTACGCTCAAGTATCGAGGTGCTAGCGTTAACTATCAAAAATCAGTCACGGGAGCGATGACGCAGACGGATCGAGAGGAAAAACCTCTAAAATTGGCTGCGCCAAAATGGCGTGGAATTCTAACTCAGACAGAGGCTGCATCTGAAACTCAACCTGAAAACAACGCTCAGCCGCAGCAATCAATTCCTCCACAACAATTTGGATCGGCGCTTCTGCCCGTTGAATAATCGGTATGTCGATCGGGGGCGGTACAGCAGTCTCAAACACTTGGGCGAACAAGGTGCGATCTGGGTGCAAGCGTATGGAACCGTGCTGCAAAATAGCATTACCGCGATAAAGTTGAGCGCTACCGATCAACTTGGAATTATCTGCTAAAACTAAATCAGCTGCGGTGGCTGTCCCAAAACAATTGGGGTTGTGAATATAGCCGCGTCCAGCCAAACCGTAGTGTAACTCGACACCGAGCGATCGCCAACCCGCAATCAAAAATTCGCAAAGCTGTTGATAAACTTGGGTGCGACTGCCACTCAATCCAGAAGTAATCACAGCATAGGTTAAATCTCCTTGGTGCAGAACAGCTCGCCCACCGGTAGGACGTCGCACCAGTTCGATCGGTTGTCCTTGCCAAGTCAGGTGCTGCCAAAATTCCGGCCACTGACGCTGATGATAGCCTAACGAAATAGCCGGTGGACTCCAAGTGTAAAACCGCAAAGTGGGAGGATGCAAGCCTTGACGGTGCTGTTCGAGCAACCACAGATCGATCGCCATCTGCACTCTACCCGCAGCTTCAAACAGCGGTATTAAACGCCAAACAGGTTTGTCAACAGTCATTAGTTAGTTGTGATGATAATTTCAGATTTCAAATTTTAAATTGCAGATTTAAATAAAATTGCAATTTAAAATTTGAAAATTTTGCATAACTATTGATTATTGACCGAATTGTTCCTGCAAAGATTCGTCGTTATTATCTGCGATCGTTGCCACAATCGTAATAGCACGAGAAACTTCACCGGGGGAAAGCTCAGCCACAGTGCGAGAGGTTATGACGACAACTTGCTCGTTTACTATTGCAAAACGAGCCTCAAAAGTCTCAGCCCCATTCATTTCCAAAAGCTTACGCATCAATTGGGGTTCGTTCTTAGCAGGTAACTTTAGCACCGAAGACCACACAGTCAAGCTGTCATTATCTGTCGAACCGGTGAGATGTACAAACACTTCAACAGTACCGTACTTAAACTTCCAAATCTGACCGGCCTCCGTTTGGCTGACCATCGCGCTGTCTTCCTGTGCCATGCTAGAGATGACGGTTTGAATCACCTCGACGTAATCTATTTCCGTTGTTTCCTCCAGAAGCTCGTCTACTAGCTCATTGCTGGCTAAGGTTTGAGTAGCAACCGTTTGCGGATCTGGCTGGTAGGTGGTCATAAAAATTTCTCTTCGCGCTTCGTTTGGGTGTGCCTCAACCAAATTTATCGCTTCTGGGTATCCTTTGATTAACCTCTAGCGGTCATGCGCCAAACTGAAGATAACTTATAAGTGGTAAATATAGCCGTTTTCAGTTGCACGATCTTGTAGCGAAGAAACCCGGTAACTTCTGCAACACCGGGTTTCTCTGTACATCACTGACCTGAAAAGGGCTTTAATGTCCAAATAATAATGAATGGAAGCGGCGCTCCGATTCCCCCGATCGATCGCCATTCTAAGCAGTAGCTTTCTTCTGCTTGTCAGGAGCGGGATTCAAGCCGCTCAAGAACATAGGCACAAATTTTTCCATAAATGCCTTTGGATCGCGGTTCCAAACGCGCTGAGCTACCTCTAGTCGGGTAAACTGCAATTCGGGTGCGAGTAAAGTTTGGGGTATGCGTTCCATCAAGTATTGGGGACGTTCCCACAGAGGCATGGTATTGGCAATTTGCAGCAGGTTTTCCAAACGACGCAGTTCGGCACCCAGGACAATATCCATACCAGACTCGTAAGCTGCTTGTTCGATCGCCGCATATTTGCGCTTAGCTTGCTCAACTTTTTGCCGATGTTCCGGACTTTTGTCAGCTAGTTGCGCCAGCAACCTATTGCCCCAGCGAACGTGACCGGCTTCTTCTGGAAAAATTCGCGCAATAGTTTCCCTAATTTTGACATTTTCCTCTGTCTGAGGAGCTTCTTTGAGGGCGTGTATGTGGGCAGAGAAATATTCGCAACCCCGTTTTTCGGTAACGTTAATCGCAGCTAGAGAAGAAATCACAAAATCGTCTCTATCTTTGGTCGCATCTTTTTGGTCTTTATCTAATAGACGCTCAAATTCGTTGATATAGGAAGTACCGGGGGGCGTATTTACCTTCGCTCCCAAATCTACCAACAGGTCTGTTAACCACATAGCATGACGCGCTTCGTCAGAAATGTGACGAGATAGGTCGCGCACCAGTTCTGGCGGTTGTCCGTCCAACTCTTCGATCAGTTCCGTGAGGTCTTTGCAGCTGCGCTGTTCGCTGTAGCGGTAACGGTTGAGGGTGATTAAATGCACTTCGCGATCGCTCACCACTTGCTTCATAATCTGGCGAGCGCCAATGCTATTTCGCAGCTTACGCGGGTATGCAACTGTCATAAATATTTATTGCGTTTTGTGAACAACTATTTCGATCCTAACTCAGGTTTTTATTTACGAATCGATGCAAAAAAACCACCCGATCGCGATCGAGTGGCTTAGGCATTTATAGCTGTAGGTAAAAAGTCTCTTGAGCCGGGGAGTCGGAGAGTGGAAGAATTAATCTTTTACCTTTTCCTTCTCCCTCTTTTTTTGACTTTTGACTTTCTTAGCAATCGTAGTAGAGGGAGAACTCATAAGGATGAGGACGCAGACGCATTGGGTTGACTTCCTTATCCAGTTTGTAAGAAATCCAGGTTTGCAAGAGGTCTTCGGTGAATACGCCACTTTCAGTCAAGAAAGCGTGGTCTTTTTCCAAAGCTTCCAGTGCGCCTTCCAAAGAACCGGGGGTGGAAGGAACCTTCGCCAATTCTTCTGGACTGAGTTCGTAGATATCCACATCCAGAGGTTCGCCTGGGTCAATTTGATTCTTGATCCCGTCGATACCGGCGCAAAGCATAGCCGCAAAGGCCAAGTATGGGTTACAAGTAGCATCCGGACAGCGGAATTCCAAGCGCTTCGCTTTGGGATTGCTGCCGGAGAGGGGGATGCGGATGGAAGCAGAACGGTTGCCTTGGGAGTAAGCCAAGTTCACTGGTGCTTCAAATCCAGGTACTAACCGTTTGTAGGAATTGGTAGTGGGGTTGGTGATTGCCAAAAGTGCAGGAGCGTGCTTGAGCAAACCACCGATGTAATGGAGTGCCATTTGGCTCAAGCCAGCATATTTATCGCCTGCAAACAAAGGTTGTCCGTCTTTCCAGATGGATTGGTGGGTGTGCATACCGGAACCGTTGTCTTGGAAGAGGGGTTTCGGCATGAAGGTGACGGTTTTACCGTATTTTTTGGCAACGTTTTTGATGACGTATTTGTAAGTCATCAAGTAGTCGGCTGCTTCTACCAAGGTTGCAAAGCGAATACCCAGTTCGTTCTGACCGCCTGTAGCTACTTCGTGGTGATGCTTTTCAATTGGTACACCGCACTCTGCCATTGTCAGCAGCATTTCCGTCCGCATATCTTGCTGGGTATCGGTGGGTGGAACTGGGAAGTAACCTTCTTTGTAGCGAGGCTTGTAGGCAAGGTTACCGCCAGCTTCTTCTTTGCCAGAATTCCAACGACCTTCTACTGAGTCTAGGTAGTAGTAGCCTTTGTTTTCGGTTTGGTCGAAGCGGACATCATCGAAGATGAAGAATTCAGCTTCTGGGCCAAAAAAGGCCACATCGCCAAGGCCGCTGGAAATCAGGTAATCTACTGCTTTTTGGGCAATGGTACGGGGGTCGCGGCTGTAGGGTTGGTTGGTACGGGGTTCCTTGATGCTACAAATCATGCTCAATGTTTTTTCTTTCATGAATGGGTCGATCCAGGCTGTGGTTGGATCTGGCACCATTGTCATGTCGGATTCGTTGATGGCTTTCCAACCCCGAATGCTGGAACCGTCGAAGGGTACGCCGGCGTCAAAGGAGCTTTCGTCAATCTGGTTGTAGTAGAACGAGCAATGCTGCCAGATTCCTGGCATATCGATGAATTTCAGGTCGATAATCTTGATATCTTGTTCTTTGATCAGTTGCAAGACTTCTTGGGGGGTCTGGGGCATGGAATGGCTCCTTCAATTTTTGTACTTGCTTAAGTCTGGATACTGATAATGAGCGGTAGTGAAGGGTCAGGTCAAGGGGAGTAAAACTTAATTTTTGTTTAATTTACCGTTGAACTGAACGGGATAAGTTTGGCTGAGTCGAGCTGACACTAAAAAATAACTGCTCTTGTGTCTCCGGTCTGGGGGCAACGTTGGCCTTGGGAGAGGAGCGACTGAGCTATGAGAGGTTTTAGCCTGTGCTGCTAAAGGCAGCTCTCCCGTGATTAACGCCTAAAAGCTCATAGTACCTGCATCATCCTAAAGACAGAGGGGACAATATTTTGTATTTTTAGCTACAAATTTTTTGTATTGGTGGAGGACAAAAATTTAGAAAAAGTTAAAATTTGTAGCTAAATTGACAGAATGCTGTTTTACGAGTCGGTCTGACCTGTAGAATCGTATCAATAACTACAGTTTATCGTGGCAATAACGATGGCTTTTAAGATGCAGGCAGATTTCGATCGACAAGAAGCGCTTCAATATCGTGCGGGACAGCGAGTGGAACTGAAGCAGCGTCCGGGTGTTGTGTATACGATCGCAGAATACGACCCGATGATGGTACCGCCGGTTTGGTTGACGAATGACCCGCAGCCGCGTTATCCGGAAGAGTTGAATGTAATCCCCAGTCAGGTTATGGACTGGTTCAGACCGGAGTTCCGCAGTAGGATACAATATCCTGTTTGTCGGTTGAACGATCGCTCCAAACAAAAAGCTCTTGTTTAGTGTTGCGCTCCCAACGAATATGCTTTGGGATACAGCTAGAGGGGGATCGTTTTGTTGTAAACTACAATCGGCTATCTATGCCACGCGGAAACGATTGTGCTTCCAGGCTGAGCTTTGTCAATCTGGAGCGTCAGCCTTGAAGGAAGCGTGCTTTTTCTGTAGTTAGTAGGACGGAAAGCACGCAGAGGTAATTGTGCAATAGCAAAACCCCCGATAGTAATCACTGGGAGAGCAATTTCATGCGGGACGCAGTAACAAATCTGATTAGAAATTATGATGTCACCGGTCGCTATCTAGACCGCAATGCCGTCGATACGCTAAAAGCTTATTTTGAGACGGGTACGGCACGGGTTGCCGCCGCAGCTGTAATTAACAGCAATGCAGCGTCAATTGTCAAGCAGGCTGGTTTGCGGTTGTTTGAAGAACTGCCGGAACTAATTCGCCCCGGTGGAAATGCTTACACGACTCGTCGCTACGCTGCCTGTCTGCGCGATATGGATTATTATCTGCGCTATGCCAGCTATGCTTTGGTGGCAGGCGATAATAATGTTCTGGATGAGCGCGTGTTGCAAGGGTTGCGGGAAACTTATAATTCTTTAGGTGTACCGATCGGCCCAACTGTGCGCGGTATCCAAATAATGAAAGAAATTGTGAAAGAACAAGTAGAAGCAGCCGGGATCGTAAATTCGGCATTTGTAGATCAGCCGTTTGACCACATGACTCGCGAGTTCAGCGAACAGGATGTATAATTCTGTGGGTTGAAATCGCAGCGATCGAATTAAAATCTGCCTGCACTAATAGAAAAAATAGAGCGATCGAGCTTTTTTCCCTGGTGAGGGAATGGAGTGCGATCGCTCAGTCAATTTTGGATTTTAGATTTTGGATTTTGGATTTTAGAAGATTTCATACCGCCTCGTTGTTTGAGTTTTTGTTTCTAAACTCATCAAACTCGGCTGATAAATGCGTAACTTGTGTATAACTTTGCTTCGTCAAATATTTTGAACCGTCGCAGAATAAATGATGCTGTTGGTAAATGTAAGATTATATAAGAGCCAAATTCTGTAGGGGCGAAGCATTCGGGCGACAGTTTATGAAACTAAACCGAGATCTAAGTATCCGAATGCTTCGCCCTCCCCCACAAATCGCCTGTATCGAAAATATCTCGCGAAGACAGGGCGAAGCATTTGGATATAAATATTCTCGTTGAGTTACAAAGGTTATCGCCCAAATGCTTCGCCCCTACAATCTCTCTTCCCCAAGTTCGATCGCAAAAAGTTGCGCCCAAACATATAGAACGATTAAAATAAACAAAATCTATCTTTGGGTAGTGGCAGATGGAACCTGTATCAATGACCGCTGGCGCGATCGCATCGGCTCTTCCGTACTTGGTGTGATAAGTTATTCTAATCAGAGAAGCTGGCTAATAAACGAGCGCGTAACATTTGAAAGTCTTTAAGGCCATAAGATTGGCGTAAAATT
>NZ_JACJPW010000109.1 GCF_014696265.1 Aerosakkonema funiforme FACHB-1375
GGAAAAGGGAAAAAATTAATTCCCCCGCTCCCCCACTCCCCCACTCCCCCACTCCCCCGCTCCCCCGCTCCCTCACTCTCCCGCTCATATCAATCGCTTTCTTCTTCTTCGCCGTTGGTGGGAGGAACTAAGGCGACTGCGGCGATCGCATCATCTTCGTCCAAGCGCTGCACGCGCACTCCCGTTGCCATACGGGATTGGGGGGAAATCGCATTCACAGCTTGACGAATGATGATACCTCGACTGGTAACCATCATTAACTCGTCATCTTGATTGACGACGTGCAGTGCGGCTAGACGATCGGCTGTTTTGCGGAACTTCGTCGCCAGTACGCCCATACCGGCACGATTTTGCAAGCGGAATTGAGATACCGGTACTCGCTTGCCGTAGCCTCCGGTGGTAATTACTAAAACCCAAGGGCCATCGGGAGCGCTGAGTGCTGTGTCCTGAGTGCTGAGTGAAGATTCTTCGCTTTGTTCGAGAGTTTCCGAGTTGACAGAAGCGCTTTCCTCTTCATCCGCAGCACTGAGGGCGCTATTCAAGACCGATCCGGGGAGAATGTCCATACTGATGAGTCGATCGCCTTCTTTGATGGACATCGCTCTGACACCTCGCGTGGCGCGACCTAAAGGACGCAATTGGTCGTGATCGGCTCTAAAATGAATGGCCATACCAAGACGCGATCCGATGATGATGCTATCTTCTACACGAGCGCGACGCACCCAGCGCAGTTGATCTCCTTCTTCCAAAGAAATGGCGATTAATCCATTGGCGCGGATATTGCTAAAAGCTGCCAGTTCTGTCTTTTTGATATAGCCGCCGCAGGTTAACATGATCAGGTATTCTTCGCTGGTGAATTCAGCGACGGATACGATCGAAGTAATTTTTTCATCTCGCGGAATGGGCAACATTTGCACAATTGGTACGCCGCGTGCGGTGCGAGATGAGGTGGGAATTTGATAAGCTTTCAGACAGTAGACGACACCGCGCTGGCTAAAGAACAAAACGCTATCGTGATCGCAACAAGTTAAAAAGTGTTCTACACCATCATCTTCTTTCATGCGGTTGGCGGATTTGCCGCGAGTTCCCCGACTTTGGGCTTCAAATGCGTTCACCGGCATTCGCTTGATGTAACCTTGTTCGGTCAGCAAAATCAGCGCTTTTTCGTTGGCAATTAAGTCGGTTTCGTCGATTTCGCCTTCGGCGTGTTCGATTGCCGTCCGTCTGGGTGTAGCAAACCGCTCTTTTACCTGCTTCGCTTCTGTTTCGATGATTTCCAAAATGCGATCGCGCCGCGCCAAAATATCTTTTAAATCGGCGATTTGCGTTTGCAAATCCTCGTGTTCTTGCCGAATTTTTTCTGCTTCCAATGCTGTCAATCGCCGCAATTGCATTTGCAGGATTGCATCTGCTTGCACTTCCGAAAGCCCGAATCTTTCCATCATTTCTTGACGGGCGGTAGGGGCGTCGGCGGCATTGCGGATCAGTTCGATGACAGCATCTAAATTTAATAGAGCGATCAGCAAACCTTGTAATAAGTGGTCTCGTTCCTCGGCTTTTCGCAGTTCGTGTTGAGTGCGACGGGTGACGCATTCTATGCGGAAATCTAGGAAGACGTTGAGGAATTGCTTGAGAGTGAGCAGCTGGGGTTCGCCATTAACGAGGGCTAGCATATTCGCCCCAAAGTTTGACTGCAATGGCGTTTGTTTGTAGAGGTTGTTGACGACGACTCTGGGATAAGCGTCGCGTTTTAGTTCGATGACGATCCGCATTCCGTCGCGATCGCTTTCATCCCGGATATCGGCGATTCCTTCCAGCTTTTTGTCGTTCACCATTTCGGCGATTTTCTCAATCAAAGCTGCCTTATTGGTTTGGTATGGCAACTCGGTAATAATTATGGCTTCTCTGTCCGGACGTCCGCGCTGTTCGATCGTTTCAATTTTTGCCACGCCTCTCATGGTGATCGAACCGCGCCCGGTGGTGTAGGCTTCTTTAATTGCAGACGTTCCCAATATTTGACTGCCAGTGGGAAAGTCTGGGCCAGGTATATATTTCATCAACTCGATATCAGTAATTTCTGGGTTGTGGATCAGCGCCACCAACCCATCAATCAGTTCTCCCAGATTGTGGGGCGGGATGTTGGTTGCCATGCCAACCGCGATACCGGATGAGCCGTTGAGCAATAGCTGGGGAACTCTTGCGGGCAATACGAGCGGTTCTTGCTGGGAACCGTCGAAGTTATCGCCAAAATCAACTGTTTCTGCCTCGATATCCCGCAGCATCGCTTCGGTAGTCAGGGCGTGCAGGCGACATTCGGTGTAGCGCATTGCCGCTGGGGGGTCGTTATCAACCGAACCGAAGTTGCCGTGTCCGTTGATGAGGGGCGATCGCATGGAAAAGTCCTGTGCCATCCGCACTAGGGCGTCGTACACCGCCGTGTCACCGTGAGGGTGATATTTACCCAACACTTCCCCTACCACACGGGCGCATTTCCGAAAAGGGCGGTCTGGCATCAGTCCCAGCTCGTGCATTGCGTAAAGGATGCGACGATGCACAGGTTTGAGACCATCCCTGGCATCTGGGAGCGCCCGACCTACAATTACGCTCATGGCGTATTCTAGGTAACACCGGGACATCTCGTTCCCTAAATCCGTGGGTATAATCCGCTCCTGGGAAGTGGTCATACAGTGAAAAACTCCAAAAATGTGAGATTTTAGTCGCTACAATGCAAATAGATGAGAATTTCGCGACCCTGAGTTTCAAGAATTGGCAAATACCATTAAAATTGTATCACATTTTGCCGTTTTGAGTCTGTGAAAATTTGCGGACAAAGGGAGAGGGAGTCGGGAGGAGGGAAGCGGGAGAGGGAGAGGGAGCAGGGAAATAACGATCGGCAGTAAACTTTAGCAGAAACAATACAATATACTGACTTTTGGACTTTAGGTTTCGATCGCGTATAAGTTTCAACTTGTATGTAGGTGATTGGGCTCATTCATGACAAATATGTCTTAACGTACATTACCTGTACGCAGACAAAGCAATCTGCGAGCTGTTCGGTGGATGCTTGCTTATGGTTGGTTTTTTTTGCTTTTGGATAGATTCTTTTATAACTCGCTCTGCCTCTTCCAATCAGCAGTAGTTACGTTAGTTGCGGTTTTCGTTTAGCAAATATTTACGGAAGTAAAATGAGTAGGTATTAAATAAACTAAATATGCACTGGTTATAACCAGTGTATATTTAGTGATTTAGACAAGCATTAAGAAACTAAATTGCCATTGGAGATGACAATTAACATCGAACTTACTTGGAGAAATTTCTGCTGGCTGGTGCTGTATTCTCATCTAAAGCATCAGCGCTAGTCTTAGCAGTATCTGGGTACACAGAACCAAATTCTTTCAAAGCTTTTCCTGACTCTTCGGCAATATTTTTCAACCGTTCGCCTGGAGAATCTTTCGTTTCGCGTGCTTCTTGATACCACTCGTTTGTAGTTTTGGGTCTGACGGAATCCTTCTCGTGTGCTGTGTCGAGAACTTTGTCGGTCAAGCGTTGATTATTGCGTCCGGAGTCAACATTTGTCGTCAGCAGCAGAAAACCGACTACGACAACAGCCAAAAAACGCTTTACCTGAAGTGCGTTAAGCACGGAACTGATGCGATCGATCGCTCTAGAAATCCAATTTTTCATGCTCGTACTCCATGAATTCGTTCAATATTCAAGCCAATTCGCTTTTTTGATTACAAATCTAAGGCTAACAGCAGCACAGACGATCGTTCCTCTAACATAAGTCATAGCTTGGTTATCTAGCTAGGGGTTAGGGACTGGGGGCTAGGGATTAGGAGAAAGAGGGAGGAGGGAGGAGGGAAAGGTGCAATTAAGAACGTCCTAACTGACGAGAGCGGCTATAAAAAAGAGAGCTTGTTTAAATCATGTTCTCTCACAAGAAACTATTAACTCATTCCGGCGATAGATGGCTGTCCGGTGAGCGATAATGTAGGGTATTTTTTTGGCAAAAATGCGGCAACTGGGGTTTTTCAAGTTTATGGTGGAAAAGGGCGCGATATCATTCAGCGATCGCTTGTTTTGGCGATTTGAGTTGAGAAGCGATTAGAGGTATTTTGGGAGCGAGGAAAAACCCCATTAAACTGGCGAATAAAATAGGAGTCAAGGGACTGATATTAGTCAGTTTCGAGACCAATAAAGTGGTACTGACAGGCGTGCGCGTCACCGCAGCATTGAGACCTGCCATTACACAAATCATCGCCAAGGCAGGATTCAATCCGGGGATAGAAATGGCGATCGCTTTGCCGATACAAGCGCCAGTGAAAAAGAGCGGTATGATAAATCCACCGCGCCATCCACCAGTAACCGTAAAGCCGATCGCAGCCATTTTCGCAAAGGCTAAACTTAACAGAAAAATGGCAGAAAAATTATTACTGATGACTAACTCTAACTCTTCATGCCCAAAATAACGGGTGAGGGGAAATAAAACTGCCAAACCGCCCAATACCAGACCGGCTATGGTCGTGCGAACATAAATAGGGCCGGGAATGCGGGCGAAAATACGATCGCACCCGCGAAAAATGGCCATGAAAATCCATCCCGCGATCGCACCAATGACTCCGTATGCGATCGCCAAAGCAAAATCATCGATATTATTTAAACCGTACTGGGGAAAACTCCAAGTTGGTGCAATTCCCAAATGGGTAATGGCAGCAAAAACCAGATAACTGGCGCAACTGGAAACTATCGCCGGCATCAGCGCTTCGTAGTATTCCAAAACGTGTTTGTGGTGCAAAATCTCCAAGGCGAACATCGCACCGCCAAGGGGTGCGCCGAACAAAGCAGTGAAACCCGCAGCCATTCCCGCTAAACTCATAGATCTGAGGTCTTCGCCTTTGAGCTGCAAACGGTCTGCAACCCAAGTACCAAAAGAACCGGTTACCTGTACTAGGGGTGCTTCTGGCCCAGCACTGCCACCTGCCGATATACTGGCGAGGGAAGCTAGAATCATGGGGGCATTTTTGCGAGCATCCAGGCGTCCGCCACGAAAATGGATATTATCGACAATCACGCCAATTTCGCCGGGATTGCCAAGGTGATGAATCACAAGACCGACGAATAAACCCAGTGTGGGCATGACTATGAGCAGACTTGGCCCTTCAATGCGGTTGAGGGCGTGAATCATCAACTCTAAGATGTTCCAGTACAATCCAGCGAATAAACCGCAAACAGTACCGACGACAGTCCAGCGCAACACCCAGCGGGAAATCATCAAAGGGTTGCGGTTTGTCAGTCCGCCAAGTTGGGAGGATATCCAAAGTTGAATTTTGTCGGTGACGGGGTGCTTGTTTGGTAGCACGGTTTGTTTCCTGGTTAGCTAGGGAAGGGGGTATGGGACGATCGCCAATGGAAAATGAAACAAAGGATACAGAATATTTAAGAATTTTATGCGGTTTGTCATCTTCTGACAAAAGTTTTTGGGTTGAGTGATGGGAAAAATTTTCTGTGGGAATCTAGGGTGAAGTTTTTACCGCAGATGTAAGCAGATAAACGCAGCCTATAGCAGATGGGAATCGCTTTGTGTTTGGATGATTTCGGTGCAGCCGATCGCAAATCCGAGTCTGCTACCCCTTTTTTCCGCCCCACTCTCCCACTCCCTCACTCTCCCTCTTTCCTCTGCCTCTCCCATATTGCTATTTTGGAAAAATGCTCGAATGCCTAAGTTTTTCTGTATCCGGTTCGGACTATGCTACCCGTAATTTACTCTGATGAGTTTTTGTTGCACGAAACTGGGGCGTATCATCCAGAACGTCCGCAACGCTTGAGTGCGATTGTCAATGCGTTGAAGGCGGCAAGTTATGCTGATCGGCTGGAGTGGCTGTTGCCGACGCCTCTGGCAAAAAGGTCTGCGATGCCTATTCTGGAAAGGGTTCACTCGCAAGAACACATTGAGAGAGTGCAGCTGATCGCTAAAAATGGTGGCGGACGACTGGATGCAGATACGCTGGTTTCTAAGAACAGTTACGATATTGCTTTGCTGGCGGTGAATGCTTGGTTGGATGGGGTCGATCGCACTCTGGCGACCTCAAATCCAGCTTTTGTGTTGGCGCGTCCCCCCGGACATCACGCGGAACGCGATCGGGGTATGGGGTTTTGCTTATTTTCCAATGCGGCGATCGCCGCTTACTACGCTTTGGAACAACCGGGAATTAAGCGCGTTGCTATCTTAGATTGGGATGTCCATCACGGTAACGGTACGCAAAATATTGTCGAAACTCATCCGCGCTTAGCATATTGTTCTTTGCATCAGTCTCCTTGCTATCCGGGAACGGGATATGCTGACGAACGGGGAGAGTACAAAAATGTGCTGAATATTCCGATGCTACCGGGTAGCACTGTGGCTGAGTATCGCATGGAGTTTGAATCGCAAGTTGTACCCTTTTTATCGAGATTTAAACCAGATTTGTTAATTGTTAGCGCTGGATACGATGCCAATGCTGCCGATCCGTTGGCGAGTATTGAATTGCTACCGCAAGATTTTGGTTTGTTTACAGATTATTGTTTGCAAATAACTCGGAAAATTTTGTTTGGTTTGGAAGGCGGTTACGATTTAGCTGCGCTGGCCGAGTCGGTTGTAGCGACGATCGAACGCTGTTTGATTTAGTAAATTTAAATCGCAGATAAACACAGATGAATATCATAATTATCTGCGTTTATCTGCTTTATTTGCGGTAAAAAATAGCGAACTATTTGCCTAATTCTTGATATTAAATCTCCTCAAAAGGTAGAAAGTAATGCTCCAAGTTGCAGTTTTTGTTTGTGTTGGGTGGCTTTTGTCGGTTTGTCTGCACGAATTCGGTCATGCGATCGTTGCTTATTGGGGTGGCGATACTTCCGTGAAAGACAAAGGATATCTTACTTTAAATCCGCTCAAATATACCGATTTTAATTTGAGTTTGGTAATGCCGCTGATTTTTCTACTTTTAGGTGGGATTCCGCTACCGGGTGCGGCAGTTTATATCGACCACCGAAGACTACGCAGTCGCTGGTGGAAAAGTGCGGTCTCCGCAGCGGGACCATTCGCCAGTATTTTGGTGGCGGTTTTGTTGACAATAAGTTTTCGGTTTGGTTCGTCATTGCCATTAGTTGAGTATAGGTGGATATGGCCGGCTTTGGCATTTCTAATTTACCTAGAAGTATATGTGGTTATCCTCAATTTGCTGCCGATTCCAGGTCTTGATGGTTATGGTATTATTGACCCGTGGTTGCCTCCAGAAATTCAAGAGCGATCGCGAAAGTTCGGTCAATACGGAATCTTTGTCCTCTTCGTGCTGCTTTGGTTTGTAGAACCGTTCAATCGGCTGTTGGGAGAAGGTGCTTTTTCCATTAGCCAAATGCTTGGAATTCCATCGCAGATGGTAGGGATGGGATACCGTTTATTCAACGAATGGGCGAAGGTTTTGCTAGTAGTGGCTATTGTGATTGCGATCGCAGTACGCCAGCTGACGAAAAAACCACATGAGAAGTGGTATGAGCAAGGCAACGGACGCATTAGAGGGCGAAAATATGAAGAGGCGATCGCAGCTTTTGACCAAGCAATTCGGGTCAAGTCTGATTTCCCGGAAGCTTGGTATATGCGCGGATATGCGTTATTGCAATTACAGCGGTATGAAGATGCGATCGCTGCTTACGATAAGGCGGTGGAAATCAAACCTGAGTATTGGGAAGCTTGGTACGATCGAGGCATTGCGCTAGAAATTGTGCAGCGACGCGAAGATGCGATATACTCTTATGAAAAGGCAGCGCAAATCAAACCCGATTTCCATTTAGCTTGGTACAAGTTAGGAGTGCAGCTAAATCATTTTCAACGATATGAAGAAGCAATTGCTGCTTACGATAAGGCAATTGAAATCCAACCTTATGATGCGAATATTTGGACTGACCGAAGTGCGGCGCTAGGTTATTTGAAGCGATATGATGATGCGATCGCTGCTGGCGAGAAAGCAATTAAAATCAATCCCAAACTCTTTTTTGCTTGGTATAACAAAGCTTGTGCTTACGCCGAACTGGGCAATGTCGAATTAGCTATGGAAAACTTACAAATGGCAGCCAAGCTAGATGCTGAGAAATTTAAGGAAAATGCCAAAAAAGATCCGAGTTTCGATTCAATTCGTCACCATCAAGCTTTTAGCAAATTGATTGGTGAATAGGCGATATATGCCTGTGCAATCTCTATGCAAAAGTTCATTTACTCAGATATTCTCAGATATTATTGAGAATGGCGCAAAATCTGAGTCTACATTTTCTCCCCCACTCCTGGTCTCCCCCACTTCCCCACTCCAGGGCTCGTTCGATTATGAAAGTATGGGATTGCCAAGGAAAAATTTATCTTTTTTTCAAAATAGGTAAAAATTTGTTAATGGCGATGCAGAAAATATCGCCACTGCTGATATAAATGACGAGTCCATAAATAAAGGAACCAACCAAAATGAGTAAATATGACGAAATCTTCGCCTCTGAAGTTCAAAGCGAACAGAAACTGAATTCTGAAGAAGCGGTAGCAGCCATAATCTTTGCGGCCATGTTCGCAGGCAAGGAAATCAATGACGAAGAAATGGAATATTTAAATGATATACTATCTGACACCGGAGTGTTCGATAGTTATTCACCAGAAGAAATCCAACAAACGTTAGATAAAATAACCGATATTTACAATGAAGAAGGTAGCGGGGTTTTGTTTAACACAGCTATTAATTCCATTTCAGACGAGTTCGTGGAAATCGCTTTTGAGGGAGCGGTTGCGGTGGTTTTAGCAGAAGAAAATCTCCCGGAAGAGGAAGAAAGTTTTGTCAATAAGCTTCAGGAAGCTTTGGACATTCCAGAAGATGTAGCGCAGGAGATTATAGACGACTTTGTGAGCGCGTGAGGTGAGATTTATTTGAATAGGGGTTGCTGAATTGGTGGTAATAGAAAATGGCCTCTACAATGGGGCTATATTTTTTTGTTTTTAGGAGTGATGATGTATAAAATAGAAAAAAGCGCTGGTCTGAGGTAGTCAATGAAACCGGATGATTTGCAAAGATTTTTTAAGGTATGTAACCCTGCTTATACGATCGATGTGGCGAAAGCTGAGGATAAGCAATACTATATCGATTTTTCTTCTGTGAGAGGAGGGGAAATTATTGAGGAGTTGGCAAGATCGATCGCCATCTTCTCTCCCAATGAATCAACCTGTCAGTTGTTTACGGGACATATCGGTTGTGGGAAGTCTACGGAGTTGTTGCGACTGAAGAAAAGGTTGGAAGATGCAGGATTTCATGTAGTTTACTTCGAGTCGAGTCAGGATCTCGATATGGCTGATGTGGATATCAGCGATATTTTGCTGGCCATTGCCAAGCAAGTTTTTGAAAGCTTAGAAGCAGTGGAAATTAAGCTAAAGCCAAGATATTTCGAGAGGCTATTTGGTGAAGTGAAAGATTTTATGAAAACGCCCATAGATCTTTCATGGACATCAGAGTTTTCTACTCCCATTGGCAAAATTACGGCCAAAACGAAAGATAACCCTTCGGTGCGGAAAGAGTTAAGGCAATATTTAGAACCGCGAACGGATAACATTTTAGAATCGATTAATGACGAACTATTAAAAAGTGCGGATGAGAAACTCAAGCAAGCTGGTAAAAAAGGATTGGTGGTACTTGTTGATAATCTCGATCGCGTGGATAGTTCGCCAAAAGTTGGGGAACGGATGCAGCCGGAATATTTGTTTATCGATCGAGGAGAGCAGTTACGGCGATTGAACTGTCATTTAGTTTATACTATTCCGCTGGGATTGATTTTTTCTAATGAGTACAATGTACTTGTCAATCGCATGGGAGGAGGGGTAGATGCAAAGGTTTTGCCGATGGTTCCTGTGCAGTCGCGAGATGGAAAGGAGTTTTCAAAGGGGATGGAATTGCTGCGCGAAATGGTTTTGGTGAGAGCATTTCCAAAGCTGAATCGGGATGAACAAATTAACTCAATCGCAGAAGTTTTTGATAGCCTCGAAACTTTGGATCGACTTTGCCGAGTTAGCGGCGGTCATGTGCGGAATTTGTTAGGATTGCTCTATAGTTGTATCCAGAAAAAAGACCCACCGATCGGTCAAAATACTTTGGAAACAGTGATTAAGGAAAGACGCAATCAGTTAATGCGAGGAATTAAAACGGATGATTGGGAATTGCTGCGGAAAGTGAAGGAAGAGAAAACTTTGGGACAAGGTTCACTATATCAAACTTTGTTGCGAAGTATGTTTGTTTTTGAATATCGCGATGATGATGGCCCTTGGTTCGATCTCAATCCAATTTTAGCAGATGCCAAACAACTAAATCCATGAGTGAATCGCAGCCACTAGAAAATATATCTGCCGATAATGAGGAATCTTTGCAGACGCTTTTACGTGCGATCGCACTTTCTCAGGGAGACTTTTCCCTGATTCTAGTGGTCTGCAACTATGCAGCTTTGTGCGATCGCATGGCGCAACGGCTGCTAGTATCTTCATCGGTGAAAATTGAAAAAATAGAATTGGGAAAGTTTGTTCCCAATCTTTACAGCACGATTGTTTCCAAATTGGGAGAAGAAAAGCCACCTGCATTAATGGTGTTTGGTTTGGAGGCGGTTGACGAGATCGATCGCGTACTCACTTCGGCTAATTATGTCCGGGAAGAATTTCGCAAAAATCTGCCGTTTCCGGTTCTTTTGTGGGTGAATGATGAAGCGATCGAAAAGTTTATTCGGTTAGCGCCGGATATTTTTAGTTGGTCTACTACGGTTGAGTTATCGATGACTAACGATGAATTGATAGAGTTAATTCGGCAAAGAACTAACCAGTTGTTTGCTACTGAAACAAATTTTTATTTAAATTTAGAAACCTTTTCGGAAGCTTGGCGAGAAATAGCAGCGGCAGAACGGGATTTACAAAATCGTCAAGCTGTGTTATTGACAGAGTTAGAAGCTTGTTTGCAAGTTTGGCACGGCTTAAATGATTTTACCAATAATCGGCTAGATGAAGCTTTAGAAAATTATCAGGAAAGCTTTCTTTTTTGGCAACAGGAGAATCATCGAGAACGGCAAGGCATATTGCTGCTGGCTATTGCCGAATGCTATAAGCAGAAAGCAATACAGCAGCGGGTAAAGAATCAGGAATTTTGGCAAGAAGAAAAATATTTCCTTTGGGAATCCCTCAAGAATTTCGAGCGATCGCAACGGCTGGATTTAGTTGCCAAACATATTAGCAAACTCGGTGAAGTGCTGCGACGCTTGCAAGCATGGCCAGAGCTAAAATCGCTGGTAGAGAAAAAAGCAATTAAACTGCATCTAACTTATGGAGACCCAAGCCAATTAGCTCAAGATAGAGGATTTTTGGCACAAGTTTCCTTAGAAGAATCTCGCTGGGATGAAGCCAAGCAACAGGCAGAAGCAGCACTGAAAATATTAGCTGAATCTCCTCTGATTCAACCAGATGAGTTACAGGAAAAAGGTTTTTATCAATTAATTTTAGCATTTTCGCTGCGAAAGTTAGGTGAAAAGCAACAGGCTGATGAACACTTAAGCCAAGCCTTTAGAGAAAGCAAGCCGCAGTACGAACCCCAGCTTTATATCAATATTTTGGGTAAGTTGAGAGAACTTTATTTTCAGCAACGCGATTATGGAAAAGCTTTTGAAATTAAGGTGGAAGAATATGCAATTCAATATCATTATAACTTTTTAGCTTTTGCTGGCGTAGCTCATTTTACTGCCAAAAGTAAGATAATTAATTCGACCCTGACAGAAACCGCCAAACAAGCAATTGTAGAACGGGAAATCTCCGGTCGAGAACCAGATGTGAAGCGATTGTGGGCAAGAATTAGCGCAGATTACTGCAAATTAATCGTCATTTACGGTCAGTCAGGGGTGGGTAAAAGTTCCCTAGTGAGAGCAAAGTTATTTCCGAAATTGCAACAAGAAAAGATTGATACCCGCCAAGGCTTACCCGTGCTGTTGCGATTTTATAATGGTTGGGTTAAGACTTTAGGCGATAATTTAAGAAAAGAGTTTCAGGAAGTTACAGGGGAAAACTTATCTGCATCTTTGGATTCTCCGGAAGAGATTATCCAACAGTTGCAGAAGAATGCCGAACTTAACCTGTTAACGGTTCTCATTTTTGACCAGTTTGAAGAATTCTTTTTTGTTCACGGAGAGCCAAAAATAAGGCAAAATTTTTATCGTTTTTTGAATAGTTGTTTAAATATTCCCTATTGCAAAGTTATCCTCTCCATTCGGGAAGATTATTTGCATTGCTTGTTGGAATTAAACCGTTTAGATAATAAAGTAATCAATGAAAATATTCTCGATAAGAAGATTCTTTACAGTTTGGGTAACTTTTCCCGACCGGAAGCCAAGTTAGTCATCGCCAGTTTAACCAAACAATCCCAGTTTGAATTAGAGTCAGCGTTGCTGGAACAACTGGTAGAAGATTTAGCGGCTGATTTGGATGGAGTATTGCCAATTGAGTTGCAGATTGTCGGCGCACAACTGGAAGCAGAAAAAATTACCAGTTTGGCAAAATATCGGGAGTTGGGTGAGAAACCGAAAGCGCAATTGGTAGCGCGATATTTGGCAGATATCGTCAATGATTGCGGCCAAGAGAATATCAAACTTACTAGATTGGTTTTGTACTTGCTCACGAATGAAAATAACACCCGTCCGCTGAAAACTCGCGCTGAGTTGGTACAGGAGTTGGAGTTAAAAACCGATAATTTAGATTTGGTTTTGGAGATTTTATTAGGTTCCGGTTTGGTGGTGGAGGTGGAAGCAGCCAACACTAGATATTATCAACTGGTTCACGATTATTTGGTGTGGTTTATTCGCCAGCAGCAGGGTGCGGAATTATTAGCGGAATGGAAGAGACGAGCAGAAGAATTTCAGGCAGGACAAATTGACGCCCTCAGTCGCTATTCAGATATACTTTTTAATCAAAATAAAGAGTTTGATGCGCTGATAGAAGGTTTACGGGCGGGTGTCACACTCAAGCAAGCGAGTACAGCAAACGCTTATATCCGCATCCAAGTTTTAACAGCATTGAGGCAGGCCGTTTACAGCGTGCAAGAATGCAACCGCTTGGAGAGACATAACCATGCGGTCAATAGTGTCAGTTTCAGTCCCGACGGTCAAACTATTGCTTCTGGGAGTTCGGACAACACGATTAAACTGTGGAGTCGGGATGGCAAATTACTGCAAACTCTCAGCGGACATAACGCTGCGGTCATAAGTGTCAGTTTCAGTCCCGACGGTCAAACTCTAGCTTCTGGGAGCTTTGACAAGACGGTTAAACTGTGGAATCGGGATGGCACATTACTCCAAACTCTCAGCGGACATAACGCTGAGGTCATAAGTGTTAGTTTCAGTCCCGACGGTCAAACTCTAGCTTCTGGGAGCTTTGACAAGACGGTTAAACTGTGGAATCGGGATGGCAAATTACGCCAAACTCTCAGCGGACATAACGCTGAGGTCATAAGTGTTAGTTTCAGTCCCGACGGTCAAACTCTAGTTTCTGGGAGCCTTGACAAGACGATTAAACTGTGGAATCGGGATGGCAAATTACGCCAAACTCTCAGCGGACATAACGCTGCGGTCATAAGTGTCAGTTTCAGTCCCGACGGTCAAACTATTGCTTCTGGTAGTGAGGACAACACGATTAAACTGTGGAATCGGGATGGCAAATTACTCCAAACTCTCTGCGGACATAACGCTGCGGTTTGGAGTGTCAGTTTCAGTTCCGACGGTCAAACTCTAGCTTCTGGGAGCTTTGACAAGACGGTTAAACTGTGGAATCGGGATGGCAAATTACTCCAAACTCTCTGCGGACATAACTATACGGTCAATAGTGTCAGTTTCAGTCCCGACGGTCAAACTATTGCTTCTGGGAGTTGGGACAACACGATTAAATTGTGGAGTCGGAATGGCAAATTACTCCAAACTCTCTGCGGACATAACGGTTGGGTCTATAGTGTCAGTTTCAGTCCCGACGGTCAAACTATTGCTTCTGGTAGTGAGGACAACACGATTAAATTGTGGAGTCGGAATGGCAAATTACTGCAAACTCTCAGCGAACATAACGATGGGGTGTTGAGTGTCAGTTTCAGTCCCGACGGTCAAACTATTGCTTCTGGGAGTAGCGACAACACGATTAAACTGTGGAGTCGGGATGGCAAATTACTGCAAACTCTCAGCGGACATAACTATCCGGTCAATAGTGTCAGTTTTAGTCCCGACGGTCAAACTATTGCTTCTGGGAGTTCGGACAAGACAGTAATTTTACGGAATTTGGATTTAGATAATTTACTGGCGCAGGGTTGCGATTGGGTGCGCGATTATCTGACGAATAATATTAATGTGAGTGAGAGCGATAGGCGTTTGTGCGATGGAATTGGGAGTGGGAAGTAGCGCAGGAAAGGGATAGGCGCGGATGCACGGATGAGATGAGGGGATGTGCGATTATGCTTCACTTCGCTGTCAGCCCGCCTGCGATTCAAATCGCAGGCTCATAGCGAAAGTCCATTAAAATGGACTGAATACAAATTTTTCAGTCCACTTAAGTGGACTTGGGCTATTAGCTGGGGAATTGATTCCCCAGCGGGTGAAGTTGGGCTATTAGCTGGGGAATTGATTCCCCAGGGGGTGAACAAATCGCCACTACAAGGTAATTTTTGAGGAAATTTGGGGTGCGATTCGGTGTGCGATCGCTCAAAAGATATCAAGTTTAATTCTATATAAAAAGCCATTCACGAAAGCTGTCAGCCCGCCAGCGATTCAAATCGCTAGGCTCATAGCGAAAGTCCATTAAAATGGACTGAATACAAATTTTTCAGTCCACTTAAGTGGACTTGGGCTATTAGCTGGGGAATTGATTCCCCAGCGGGTGAACAAATCGCCACTACAACATTATTGCTTGGTCTATAACTAATGCCCATTTCCAAACTCTTTCAAACTTCCTGCTTCTGTGCAGCAGCAGCCCTTTTAGCTTCCGCCCTCAGTCGCCACTTTTCCGCATGAGCCGTTATCGACTCGCACATTTCCCTTGCTTTCTGTTCCGCTTTCTTAGCAAGTTCCACAATTTCTAGAAGTTCCTTTTCATCCATTTCTTTCTGTTTCATTTTTCTCCTTCTTCTTCCTGCTTTCTAGCCATTCCTTCTTCATACCAGCCTTGGTATTTCTCTGCCATTGCTGTTGCCATTTCGCTTATCTCTTTAAGTTGTTGTTCGCCAATCTTGGCTAATTCCAGAATTTCGAGTAATTTCTTTTCATCCAAAACTTTTTGTGTCATAAGCCTAATTATTAAATTATTTTATTTTTAAAGAGAGCAATCTGAGCGATCGCACTTCTTTGCATACCGGAAGTGCGATCGCCCTTTTTCATCCCTACCGATCTTACTTCTGTGCAGCTACTTCTACTACTCTTTTAGCTTCATACCAACGTTTGTATTTGGCAGTATTAGCTGTGATCGTTTCACACATTTTCCTGGCTTTCTGTTCAGCTTCCTTTGCTAATTCCAGAATCTCTAGGAGTTCATTTTCATCCAGTTCTTTTTGTGTCATTGCAAGTTCTCCAATCGAGTTTTAACCCTACCAACAGTTATTTTTGTTTCCAGCACTTGACCTAACTCTATTGCTAAATCTTCTCCAACCTCCTGAATTTTTTCTTCTATAATCACATCATTTGCTGAGAGATACTCAACACTAACCTGTATTCGCCTTCTGGATGTTTCTGCAAAAAACATACTCGTATTCAAAAAGGCAAACAACTGAACCAATGTAAAATTGTTGGGGAAACGCTCCATGCTGACTCTGGCCAGGTTAAGTCCTGCTGTTGCTTCCCGCTCGATCGTATCTAACTCTTGGTTTAATCGCTCAATCAGAGCATTCAGTTCTGATGGAATAGCCATAATTATGAGATTATATCATATTTAGTAATTAGACAATTAAAATTTTTAGAAAAACTTCGTTTGATTTTCTATTCCCAATTAGCTAATCTTAGAAACTTTGCCAGTGCTGCCGTTAAGTTCCACCAAGTCACCGTCTTTTAACCATTCGGTGACGCCGGGGAGAGAGACGATCGCAGGAATTCCCAACTCTCGCGCAACAATGGCAGCGTGAGATAGCAAACTGCCTTTTTCTACTAGCAAACCAGCAGCGGCGGGAAATAGCAAAATCCAACCCGGATCGGTGCGATCGGCAACAATAATTGTACCTGGTTGTAGGGGTACGCTGTTCTCATTTCCGACAATTTGTTTTGGATCTTTAATCACGCGCACAGCACCGCGCACGACTCCCGGAGAGCAACCGATTCCCTGTAAATAGCTGTGGTGCGTTACGCTCGATTGCGTTTCGCTAACGCACCCTACGGAATCTGAAGAAACCAACCCATTCTCAATTCCCCGATAAACTATGCCTCGCGTTTCAAAGCGATCGCCTGGTGATGGCATATCCTTATATTTGGCAAATTCTGCTTGACGCACAGCTACCAATCCTTTCAGGTCTGTGCAGGTAGCTGTACCTTCAATAAATCCCAAAATTTCGTTTACTTCTAAATAGAAAATATCGCGGGGAGAGTTCAGCAAATCGAGTGCATAAAAACGCTTTCCTAATTCTACAAAAACTCGCCGTGCGCGACCAAAAACGCGGGTACGTTCAAAGCGTAAATTTTCGCGATCGCGCACTCGTCTTCGAGCATTTTTCAGCACCCAATTAAACACGAATCGCCGCAAAGGATTGCCCCTCAACGCTCTCCTCACTCGTAATTCTGCTGTTTTTCGAGAAGAGGGGGAGACGGGGAGAGAGGGGGAAGGGGAGAGGGATAATTGACCGATCGCACGCAATAAAGGAAGTGGATTATCCTGAAGTGTGGGACTTTCTAATTTGAGTTCTTCCAAGCAGCGATCGCCAAACTTATCCAAATATTGCTGATACAATAATTTAAACTGAGGCAATTGTGCCATTGCTGGCAAAATCGCAGTTAAGGAACCATCACACAACAGTTTGGCAAATTCACGATTCACAGTCACCAAATCGGCCATTTCTCGCATTTTTTTGGCAGGTTCTGTACTGATAATATTGCCTTCGCCGCCAATCAAATCGTTTTGCAGGGTTTTCGATTCATCGTTGCACCATTTTTCGGTTAGCCGTCGCAAAACACCGTAGAAAATCATCGCCAAGAAATCGTTAATTAATGGTGCATCCCAACGAGTCAGCAATTGACTTTCAATTTGGCGATAATAAGCTGCCAATTCATCGGGACGCAAATCTTCTATATTGAATGGCGACGCCTGCAAAGCTCGATCTAATCGTCGATAAAATTGCCGAATGCGACGGGGGAGAAGGAAATAATTTGTGACTAAACCTACAACTGTTTTAACCAATCGCCAACTATCTTGCAAACGCTCTTGCCAACTAGCACTTTGCAACTCAGTTATAATACTTTCTGGCAAAGATTCCCGCACTCCCATCATTTGTTCCATGAAGCGCCGATTGACTGTAAAACCGGGCAATAATGCTAAAACTCGATACCAACTCAGCAAGTTATAATAAACTCTGCCTTGAACTAGCCCAATCATGCGGCTAAATGTGTCGTTGTGTCGGTTAATTGTAGCTAGCGGTACTCCCATGAAACGGCAGAATTGCCGATACACTTCTTCATAAGCGCGACGCGCAAAAGAAAAGGTTAGGGGTGTGGTGACGCCGCTATAACTTTCCGCGATGTTGCTGTTATCCCAAATATTGAAAATGCCATCAGGATCGGAGATTTGTGTCAGTGCGGTGATGGGACGAGATTGCAATAAATAAATTTGTCCATCTTCAATTGCCCACTCAATATCTTGAGGTCGATCGAAGTAATTGCTTACCTCACGTACCAGCTTTGCAACTGCTAGGATTTGTTCGTCACTAAGGATAGGGTTTTCGCCAATTATTTGACGTTGAATGATGTTTTTTTGGCGATCGACATGATAGGTGTCGCCTTCGTTTTCTCCCGATACTAAAGAATTACCCAAACCGCAAACCGCACCGATTACTGCTATACTCCGTCTTCCCGTTACCGGATCTGCTGCAAAAGCAACTCCGGATACTGTGGGATTAACCATGCGTTGAATTAGCACGGCGGGGGGTTTTGGCATTGCAGACAAGCCAAGTTCTCGACGGTAATTCAAGATGCGATCGCTAAAATTCGATTGCCAAACTGCTACTATTTTTTCTGCTACTTCTTCTAGCGGTACGTTCAAAAAACTATCGAGTTGTCCTGCGAAAGAATGTTGCACATTATCTTCTTCAATTGCAGACGATCGCACTGCTACTAATTCCCCATTCGGGCAAAGTCGATGCAGGGTGTAGAGTAATTCTAATTTGACTGTTTTGTGTAGTTGGAGGTTGGTCAGCAATCTCTGAATTTTCACTTCATTTTGTTGTAGAGACGTTTCATCAAACGTCTCTACAGATAAAGAATTTTCATAAAATCTTTCTACAAAATTAAGACTGGTTTCAAAAGCTGTGGGGGAGAGTACAAAGCCTTTGGGGATGAGGAAACCTGCTTGTTGCAATTGGGCGATCGCTCTTGCCTTACCTCCCAGTATAGACGCCACCTCTTCCTTTCCCGCTACATCCAAGTTTTCATAATAAGTTTTTAAACTCCCTAGTGCCAATGTTTCCAAATTGATTATAATTTCCATGTTAGATTAATTTTTTTGTTCTTCAGTAATGAATTAAAGTTGTAGATGTCCTCTTGAGATGAGAAAGCTTTCGATGGTAAGTAATAAAATTGCTTTTGCGAAACAATGAAGTAATAAGTACGCCTTTTCACGACCCTCTGAATATTGCCCAGATTTATTTCTATTATACTACCATCTACAAAATATATTTTTATCCGTTCATCACCGATCTCAAATTGATGAGCTTTGTACGCCCTGTTGTTCTCCTGTGCAATCAAGAAGGTTAATAATAGACTAACGAACAAGACAATTAAAATTAAAATAGGCACTAGGAAAGACAGCATCACTCTTAAAGGTAATCCGGACAACTTTATGAATATTGCCAGAACTATCAATACCACACTGAATTTTAGAGAAAATTCAATTATAATATCTTTGCATAAATCCCGAACTGTCCATCTGTATTCCCGACTTATAATTTGCATAATGTCACTTAAGCACTAGCTTCATCAATAAGGCAAGTAATGTAACAAGCGCAATGTCAGCGGTACAATACCTAAACTTAAATATACAAGCAATGTCCAGAGACTAGAGGTTTTTTCTATAAGTTTAGCCCATTTAGTAATCGGTTGACGCAGAAAAAGCCATGCCACAGCGATCGCAACAATGAATAATATCGCTAGCAAGCAACCGACAGGTGTTGCAAAGTCGATTTGGGAGGCGGATATAAAGGATGCGATCGCCGTCAATGCGATCGCGCCAAGCCAAGCAAACACAGCTTTTTTCCGTCCCCAAACAGCGCTGTAAGTCTCGACACCGAACTCTTCATCTTTGGGCGATCGAATCTTGCGTCCGATTTCAATTACCATCCCATTAAAAAAGCTAGCGACCAAAAACCAAAAAATATCCGCAGGCGGGGACGCCTGCGCCACTAACCAATCACAAGCTGTTGCATACAAATTAATCAGGGGTACAATTACTATGTGGCTGCACATATAAGCCAAAAGATGAGCCTTTAGCCAATTATGCACAAAGAATTCTTTGCACATCAACCCAAAGTAAAGCCACACCAAACCCAGCAACAATGCCAAAGTTGGTGTTAACCAAACAGCCAAACTTAGCTGAATTATGCCAGTAGCAACACCCAGCCAACCTAACTCGCGCAAACTCACCAAACCTCTGGGAACGGGACGGTAAGGACGGTATCGCAAATCGTCATCAAAATCTTTAAATTCATCTGCAATCCGCAGTTGCAAAAAGAAGAGAAAAACGCTGATAAAGGCAACTATTATTGTACTGAGATTCAGTATTTTTGTGCCACCGCGCAGCAGGACAGAATAGCTAATCGCAGCACTGCTGAAAATTGCAATTAGTACTCCATGAGCTACAATTGGGAAGCGTTCTCGCTGATATATCCACCAGCGATCGAACATTGTTTGCTGCTGCATAATTCTAGCTTATTGTATTATTAAAAATCCCTAAAGCTTCCTCAATTTCTTGATTGCTCCAACCTTCAAATCTGAGTCTATTAGCAATTTGAGTGTCGCTCCAACCATATTTATCTTTGCCTTGTTTCATATATTTAACTAAAGCCATTTGTTGAGAAGTCAGCGGTACACTTTCTTGGCGGGGTAATGTGGGGTTAGGCGCGATCGATGTACTTGCTTGCGAAATGCGATCGGCACTGGTTTCCCCCTCACCGGAATTACGATATTTATATAGTAAAATTCCTCCCCAAATGATGCCCCAAATAGGCGCTACTATCATCAAACCGATCAACCAAGCGATCGCGCCAAGAAGAGCAATTCCAATTCCCAGCGTACAGATTGCTAAAAACATTAAACTTGTGACCGCATTTTGTACGCTACCCGTAGTGGCGACTAAGAAAACAAAGATAACGAGCGCTCCCACAAAAACACTTAACAGATGAAAAGTTAATTTTTCATTTTCACTCATTCGTTGTCCTAACATTTGCGATTTACCTCAGAATTTACAATCACAATCTATTGTCAATTACCGTTTCCCAGTAGCGAATGAACACAATAATCAATGCCATATAAATGGGTATAGCAAAAGCTAATTCTACTGGTGTATTAAGGATAGGCGTCTTATAACCGAGCCAAGTTTCCACTGTGCTGTGATTGTAAACTCGGTAGTTATTTTGCATCAACCAAGATTCGATCGGCCAAGCTATAGCAGTCGTAATTATTACAGCAATAGCAAATCTTTGCGGAGTTGGATAATTGATGAAAAATTTACCAACTACAGCCGCAGCAAACCCGACAATGAGAATCCACATCCCTGTTTGGATAAAGCTAATATCGTGAAAAATGTACGACCACTTGGGAAAATTTTCATTGCTCACCATTGGCTCAATCATTACTTCAAATAAGAAGATTCCCATGAAAGCAAGGAAAAAGCTGCGTACCCATTTCCTGCGCTTTACAGGTATGAGGGGAATATCGTCTATTACAAAACTCCAATATTTGTAAAATGCGATGACCAATGCCATAAACACGGGTACATAATATAGGATTTCTAGCGGTACTCCCGCCACCCAAATACCTGAAGTAGCCTCGATAACTTCCGGAGCGTAACTGCGAAGTCCTATATTGACCACAATCGTTTCTAAAACTATGACTGCCAGTGTCAATATAATTAGATAAATTACAAATTTTTTCCACTCTTTCCAATCTGGTAAAAGTTTATCTACCAGTAGCACAACCCCCAAAATTAACTCTGCCCAACCTATAGTTAATATCCAACTAACATCGTGGTAAACATACGCCCATTGCCCCATTCTGAAGTTATGCCACATGGGAGCGGTAAACAACTCAAACATCATTACTCCCGCACTCATTATGAGAAAGCGTAGGGGTAATTTATCTGTGACTTTACGAAGTATTATGAAAGCGGCAGCAACTCCAGCAAAAATAAAAAGCTCAAACAGCACGATGGGTATAGTTGGACTTTTATCGAAGTTGCAGTTTGCCAGAATTGGTGTGAGATAGAGGAGTGAAATCATAAGGTAATGGTGAATTACTAAATGTGGATATTGAGGTTGCCACTTGAGACAGTTTCTTTTTGCCGAAATTCAGAATCTTTGATTTTGCATCCACCCCACTTTGCCTGACAAAATTCGGGTAGAGTTGTCAATCTATCCCAGATTTTCCAAAGGGGTTCTTCGAGAATGTTGCCAAACTTGGCATGGTTGAAATCGCAGGACATAATATCACCGTAAGGCGAAACGTAAAAATAGCTTGTACCGCAAGAACAACCGACGCTGCGATGACTGGTAAAATAAGCAAAGAAAACTACTCCCGGATAATTGGGATTTTGGTTATATTTTCTAGCTGACTGAATCATCTCTTCTATCCAGTCGTTGTTATCAACTAAGTCTTGCCGCTCTTTATATCTTCCTGTTGGCAAAGCATCGAAAACGAGGACTTCATGGATGCCTATCTTTTTCCCCAATTTAACAATTCTGTCTAATTCTCCATCGCGGTAAGATTCCGGAGTCATAGTTGTAGAGATTCCGACAGAAAAGCCTAACTTTTTCGCTGTTTGGATACCTCGCATTGCTCGATCGAACAAACCCGTTTGTTTGCGAAATCGGTCGTGCTTTTCCGGACTTGCCGCATCTATGCTAATATAAATGCTGTCCAATCCTGCCTTTTTTAATTCTGCTGCCCGCTTCTCCAAATGCCAACCGTTGGTAAATAGAATAGTAGTGGAAAAGTCTTTATTAACTGCTTTGATAATTTCCGGTAATTCTTGGTGCAGGAGCGGTTCTCCACCGACAAAGTTAATTACAGATACTCCCAACTCTTGCGCGTCTTTGATGAGTTTTTGTGCTTGCTGTAATGTGAGAATATTTTTGTTTTTCTCTTCAACAGCTTCAAAGAAACTACAATGCTCGCAAGTCGCATTGCAGATATCATTAACCGCAAAACTCATCAAGTTGGGCAAATTTTTATTCTGAATGGTGCGATATAGGGCGCGAGCGATGAAGTTAGATGCTGGTTTGCTGAATAAAGCGGGAGTGGATAGGGAATAAACCGGGTATCCATTACGGAAATGTATGATTTTGTTATGATTTAGATAGATTTGATACAAAATTTTAACAAAGTCGGCGCTGTAGTCTAAAGCCCTAGTGGCAAGGAACCATTTGAGGCGAATATTGCTAAGAAAGGGGTTCATGTATTGGCTAGATTAAGGGCGGTATACACTAGATTAATGTGTGGCATTGGCTCTTAAAAGTAATGGTAAAAAAAGTTAACATTTAAGGCTGAAGAAACCGGGTTTCTCAACAGAAAATCTAGGCTTTCAGCGAATGGTAGTTGCAAGAAACCCGGTTTCTCAACAGAAAATCTAGGCTTTCAGCGAAGGGCAGTTGCAAGAAACCCGGTTTCTCAACAGAAAATCTAGGCTTTCAGTTAAGGGCAGTTGCAAGAAACCCGGTTTCTGACCCTGGTCTTTAGCGCTAAAGCGCAACAACGTACCTAAGCAAATTTTTTATAAATCGTAAGAAACTTGCAACAATCCGGATTCATAGGTTTTGACAGTTTTGAATTTAAGTGAGGTTTGTAAACTTGCATCTTTCACAATCAGCGAGATACCATCGCCTAGAATAATTGGGTGAATTGAGAGGATTAGTTCATCAATCAAACTGTGTTTGAGAAAATAATGAATTATCTCAGATCCCCCAACTAACCAGATATCGCCACCGGGAGATTGACGCAGGTTGTTGACGAACTCATTCAAATCGCCGCCGATAAATTCTACGTTATTATTATCTTTTTGACCTGGCAAAGTGTTAGAGAAAACAAAAACTTGTTTGCCTTTGTATGGATATTCCCCAAAACCAAGAACTTGCTGATATGTTTTATTACCCATGAGTATTGTGTCTACTTGGGCTAAGAATTCGGTGTAACCGTAGTCGGCGTCGGTGAATAACCAATCGACATCGCCGGATGTTCTCGCAATGTAGCCGTCAAGACTGGAGGCAATGTACAAACGTATTTTTCGCATGGTTTAGTTGCCAAGTTTTAAACGATGTGCGATCGATCCATAATATTCTCGAAGGGTAGCACACTAATACCATATTTATGCCACACTTGCTCGACATCACCGAGTCTTATCTGCGGACATCGGTAGCCGCGATCGCTCACAATATAGATACTAACCCAGACACTCTGTTTGATGCACTCAAAGGTTTGGGCGAATTGGGTGTCCTTGCACTCCGAATTCCGCCAGAATGGGGCGGAAAAGGTGTCAGCGAAGATACGTTTCAATCTTTTCAAGAATTGGTCGCTAAATATTCCGGCGCTTTAGCTTTCTTGCAAACTCAACACCAAAGCGCTGCGGGTATGCTTTTTGACAGTAAAAACACCTCTCTCAAACAAGAATACCTTCCCCGTATGAGTAACGGTGAGGTTTTGGTCGGTGTGGGTTTTTCCCAACTGCGACGGTCAGGCGACCCGCTAATTTCAGCTACCCCTGTAGATGGGGGTTATTTATTAGAAGGACAAGTTCCTTGGGTGACAGGATGGGGGATATTTCAATATTTTATTGTTGCCGCTAGTTTATCGGATGGTAGAGCAGTTTTTGGTATGCTTACTTTTGGGGAAACAAAGCAAAGTTTGGGCGGTTACATTAATTTTAGCGAACCGATGCAACTGGCAGCAATGACATCAACCAACACGGTGACGGCAACTATCAAAGATTGGTTTTTGCCAGACGATCGCATACTTTCTATTAAACCACAAAATTGGATACAAGAAAACGATAAAAAGAATGTTTTGCGTGCGACTGGTTTGGTACTCGGTTGCGCTAGGGCGGGACTCGATATTATCGAAGCAGCCGCTATAAATAAGTCGTTTCCTTTTATAGATAAAGCATTCCTATCCCTCAATAACGAATTCGCACAATGTCGAACTACAATTAGAGAAGCTCAACAACAAACAAGCATTGAACTATCAGAAAAGCTACATTTAAGAAGTTGGGCGATCGAACTCGCAGTCCGCATCGCCCACGCCGCCATTACCGTTTCCAGTGGGGCGGCAAATTACAGCCATCATGCCGCACAGCGCGTTTATCGAGAAGCGCTGGTTTTCACCGTTTCCGGTCAAAATACTGCACTCATGGAAGCAACGCTGGAAAGATTAACTCGTTCTCAGACAGTTACTAGAAAAAGCGAACATAAAACGATTACTTACTCGCAAGTAATTCACCTCAGTCACGTCATCGATATTGATATTCCCCAATGGCCGGGAGACCCACCAGTTGAATTTGAAATCGTCGCTGAATTGGAGAAACATGGCTATTATTTACGGCGTTTCTCTATTGGAGAACACAGCGCGACTCATATCAACGCACCCAAGAGTTTTTATGTGAATGGAATGGGGATCGATCGCTATCCCGCTGAATCTCTAATTGTACCTGCTGTAGTCATCGATATGCGCGACAAAGTTGCAGATAATTTCGATTATACTCTCACTATTAACGATGTTAAAAATTGGGAACAACAACACGGTCAGATTCCAGTTAATAGTATCGTATTGCTGTACACGGGTTGGCAAGAAAAATGGCTTGACAAAAATGCTTTTTTGAATCAAGATAGTGAAGGAAAGTTACATTTTCCCGCTTTGACAAGCGAAACAACTCAGTTTTTAATTGCAGAACGTCAAATTGCTGGTGTGGGAATTGATACTCACGGCGTAGATTGCGCTCAAGATCCCACTTTTGCTACTAACCGTTTGGTGTTGGCACAATCGGGTATTGTATTGGAAAATTTAACTAATTTAGAGCGATTGCCGCCAATTGGTACTATTTTAGTTATCGGTCATCTCCGTCTTAAAGATGGATCTGGTTCTCCTGCTGCGGTGATAGGGTTAGTTCCGTAGTATAACCTTTAAGATTGTGTGCCGTAGCATCGGTAGTGTAAGACTGATACGAAAGATTATCTGTGGGAATTAGGGGTTAAATTTTTACCACAGATGAAAACAGATAAACACAGATGAACACAGATGCGATCGTCAATTTTTGACTCTACCGATGCAACGGGACAGATAATACATATGAAAATAGATGCACACAAATAAACAAAGATGAATGCGTTCATCTTTGTTTATTTGTGGTAAAAATTTACTAACGAATCGGGCCGTTGTAGTCTACATTTACCTGCCTGCCATCTTTAGAAACAGTGACAACAGTTTGGATACTATAGACACTGGAATCGGGACGGCGACCTTTAAAAGTAAACGTCCAAGTGCCATTGCCATTATCTACAAAGGGTGCCTCTGTAGCTGGGCCGTGCATTGAGTTTTCTGGACGATAGCGACCCAAACCGCCGTTAGTGGATACACCTGCTTGACGTGCAAGGTTTTTGGCGCGATTGAGGTCGATGTTATTATTAAGGACAACCCTGGGATCGGTTGCTTGTTTGCCCAAAGCAACATCAAAATTTTCCAAAGCGAGGGCTTTGGATGGTAAGCTGATTGCTAAAGCCGCGATCGCCCAAGTTGCGGCAAGTCGAATATCTCGCTTCATGTTTGCGGCGACTCCCATAACAACGTTTGAGGGAACTGTTTTTAATCATTCTTAATGACAGCGATCGCAGCGTTGGAGTTCCGCAATTTTACGGATAGGGGCTAGGGATTAGGGCGTCGGGGCTAGGGATTAGGGGAGGGGGAAATGCTATACTCCTGTTCCAATTGGCGATATTTGGGAACCTCGATAATTTGCTCGAATTCTGGGAAGGAAACCAAATTAGAAAAACCCGTTGTCGTTCCCTGTTCCTTGAGTTGGCGCAAGCAAGCGGTCATGGCGTGAGTTGCGGCAAATAAACCAGAGAGGGGGAAGACTACAATTTTGAAACCCAACTCTTGTAATTGCGAACCGGTCAGGAAGGGAGTTTTCCCGCCTTCGATCATATTTGCAAACAATGGTACATCGGGGAAAGCAGATGCGATCGCTTTCAAATCCTCCACTGACTGCGGCGCTTCAATAAACACCACATCCGCGCCAGCTTCGTAATAAGCGCGACCCCGACGAATCGCTTCTTCCAATCCCAATGGCGCTAAAGCATCGGTTCGTCCTATAATTACCAAACCGCTATCAGCGCGGGCGTGGACTGCGGCGCGGATTTTTTCTACCTGTTCCGCCATTGGGATAACGCGCTTACCCTGGTAGTGACCGCATTTTTTCGGCCATTCTTGGTCTTCCAAAATGACTCCGGCGACTCCCAGATTTACGGCGTCGGTGACAGTCCTAATTACATTTAAAGGATTGCCATAACCGGTATCGATATCGGCAACTAAAGGAATGTTAATCGACTGTGCAATTCTCCCGACACTGTAAAGCATTTCCGTGGCGGTGAGAAAGCCGTAATCCGGGCGACCGAGTGTAGAGGCAGAAATGCCAAAACCGCTGGTGAAAACGATTTCAAATCCCAACTGTTCGGCAAGTTTGGCGCTCAAACAATCATACACGCCGGGAAGTACGAGGATGCCGGAGCGATCGAGTATTTTTCGCAGTTCGTGAC